>JADHOU010000086.1 GCA_016778825.1 Candidatus Puniceispirillum sp.
CGGCGGTCACCTGCGATAGGGCGGCAAGACCCTTTTGTTCGGCGGCCCAAACGATTGGCGTGATTAACCCGCCATCAATCGCCACTGCCATCGCAATATCGGCATGGCAGAACAGCCGTGTGTTCTCGCCTTCCCATGACGCATTGGCTTCAGGAACGGCAATCAATGCCATCGCTGCGGCACGTATAATCATGTCATTGACCGAGATTTTTATCCCTTCGGCTGCCTTGGCATTCAATGATTTGCGCGCTTCGAGCAAATTGTCTATCACACAATCAACGGTCAGATAGAAATGTGGTGCTTGCTGTTTTGAGTCTTGAAGCCGGCTAGCAATGGTCTTGCGCATCTGGCTATTGGCAACAAGATAGCTGTCGCCTTGCTGGGTCGTCCCTGTTTGTATTACCCCTGCCGGTGCTGCTCCTGCAAGTGCTACGGTTGTTTGCGCGATTGGTGCGGTGGCGGTGGACTCAACATCACGGCGCAAAATCCGGCCATAGGGGCCGCTTCCAATAATGCCCTCAAGCGCAATATTCCAATCAGCCGCAATCCGGCGCGCCAACGGGCTGGCAAAGATTCGCGGCTTATCGCTGCTTTTGGTTTGAGGGGCTGGCGCTGCTTTGACTGATGCTGCGAACACTGGCGCTGGCGCCGGTTCGGCTGGCGCTTTTGCTTCACTTGCAAAGGACGGCACAGGCGCTGCCGATGATGATTTCTCGAGGCTAGCTTTAGCAACATCACTTGCGGTTTCGCCATCTTCTGCCAGAACCGCGATCACTGCGCCAACAGCGACATTCTCGGCACCAGCATGAACAAAAATTTTGGCCATAATTCCATCATCAACCGACTCAACTTCCATTGTTGCCTTGTCGGTTTCGATTTCGGCAATCACATCTCCCGAATTGACGCGGTCGCCCTCGCCAACAAGCCATTTTGCCAAGGTTCCGGTTGTCATTGTTGGTGACAAGGCCGGCATTTTAATTTCAATCGCCATTAGCCCTACCCCTTAAAACCATCACAAGTGCTTCGCGCCGCGGCAACAATGTCGTCGATTTGCGGCAATGCCAACGCTTCAAGATTGGCTGCATAAGGCATCGGAACATCCTTGCCGGTCACACGCGCAATTGGCGCGTCAAGCCAATCAAAGGCCTGTTCCATAACCTGCATGGCAATTTCAGCGCCAATACCAGCAAATGGGAGGCCTTCTTCACATGTCACCAGACGCGAGGTCCTTTTCACTGATTCAACAATAGTCGCACTATCAAGCGGGCGAATTGACCGCAAATCGATGACTTCAGCGCTAATGCCCTGTTCGGCAAGACGATCAGCCGCCTCAAGCGCGCGACCAACCATGATCGAAAAAGCAACGATGGTGACGTCGCTTCCACTTCGCAGAATATTGGCCTTGCCGATCGGCACGATCCAATCATCATCATCTGGCACGTCAAAGCTTTGGCCATATAAGACTTCATGCTCAAGGAAAATGACCGGATTTGGGTCACGAATGGCAGCTTTTAACAAGCCCTTGGCATCAGCGGCCGAATAAGGGGCAACAACCTTTAACCCCGGACAATGCGCATACCAGCTGGCAAAGCATTGCGAATGCTGCGCCGCCACACGGCTTGCCGCGCCATTTGGCCCACGAAACACAATTGGGCATCCCATTTGGCCACCCGACATATACAGGGTTTTGGCAGCTGAATTGATGATCTGATCAATCGCCTGCATGGCAAAATTGAACGTCATGAACTCGACAATCGGCCGTAATTCGCCAAAGGCCGCGCCAACACCAAGGCCGGCAAAGCCCTGTTCGGTAATTGGCGTATCAATCACCCGTTTCGAGCCAAATTCGTCAAGAAGCCCCTGTGTCACCTTATACGCACCCTGATATTCGGCAACTTCTTCGCCCATGATAAATACATTTTCATCACGGCGCATTTCTTCGGCCATCGCATCGCGAATTGACTCGCGAACGGTGAGCGATGTTGAATTGCCTGACCATTCGGTTTCTACCTCTGTTTCTGCCACTTGTGCTGTTTCAGCAGATGGGTTCGTATCATCGGTAACAGGCGTGGCCGCCGCTTCGGCAGGTGCATCAGGCGTTGGTAATTTCATGTCACTGGCGCTTTCGCCATCTTCCAACAATATTGCAATCACCGCATTTACCTTTACATGCTGGGTTCCGGCAGGCACCAAAATCTGGCCAATTTTGCCATCTTCAATGGCTTCGACTTCCATTGTTGCCTTATCGGTTTCGATTTCGGCAATCACATCGCCCGAACGCACGTCATCGCCATCAGCAACAAGCCATTTTGCAAGTGTGCCCTCTTCCATAGTTGGCGACAAAGCTGGCATTTTAATTTCAATGGCCATGATTACACCTTTGCCACAAGTTTGTTGTCGGTCAGCGGCAACAGAATATCGGTAAATAGTTCAGATGGATCTGGCTCAGGGCTGGTTTGGGCAAATTCGGTCGCTTTGGTCACCGTGGCTTTAACGGCTGAGTCAATTTCCTTCAGCCGTGAATCGTCAACATGCTGGTTTTTCAAAAGTTCGCGAATCTGGTCAATTGGGTCATGTTGCTTGCGCATGGCATCAACCTCCTCGCGGGTGCGATATTTTGCCGGATCTGACATTGAATGACCGCGATAGCGATAGGTTTTCATTTCAAGGATGTAAGGCCCATTCCCATCACGGCAATATGCCAAGGCTTCGAGCGCGGCAGTGCGAACCGCCAACACATCCATGCCATCGACCTGTTTGCCCGGGATACCATAGGCCATGCCGCGATCAGCAAGCGCCCGTCCAGCGGCCGCACGCGTCACTTTGGTTCCCATGCCATATTGATTATTTTCAATAACAAACACGACCGGAAGACTCCAAAGTGCTGCCATGTTGAAGCTTTCATAAACCTGACCCTGATTCACCGCGCCATCACCAAGATAGGTCATGCAGACATTTGGTTCATTCTTATACTTATGGGAAAATGCAAGCCCAACACCAATTGGCACCTGTGCGCCGACAATGCCGTGACCGCCAAAGAAATTCTTTTCACGGCTAAACATATGCATCGAACCGCCCTTGCCGCGCGAATAACCACCTTCGCGGCCCGTCAACTCGGCCATCACACCATCAGCATCCATGCCGCAAGCCAGCATATGGCCATGGTCACGATATGATGTCACAACCGTGTCACCCGGTTTTGAGGCTGACTGTAGCCCAACAACAACAGCTTCTTGACCGATATAGAGATGACAAAATCCACCAATTTGACCCATGCCATAAAGCTGGCCAGCCTTTTCTTCAAACCGGCGGATCAGCAGCATGTCTTTATACATGGCAACCAGATCTTTGGTTGGAGGCATGTCATTCACGCCTGATATGACTGTTTTTGGCGGCCGACCCGGGCCACGTTTGCGCTTGGTTTCTGCTTTCGCCGTCATTCGTCCCACCTTCTATGACCTTGGTAGACAGCGTTTTATCGCCAGCCCTTCCATGGTCTGTTTGAACCGAAGATTTATGTGAAATGCAGGCAAGGCTGCCTAACCACCAAATCCCCGACCGATGCGCCAGCCATGCAAGGTAAAACACCCGCATCACATGATCACAGAACGAGGATTTAGCGAATTTCGTATTTTTGCAACAATTTTATTATTCTGTTTTTATTGAAGATTTTAAGTATAAACTAAAATTCAGTTAACTTACCATATGCTGCTTCTGGTATTAAAATTTCAAATCTGACAGATCAATTGAAACAATCACATCATTTGGTGCGTAAAGCCCAAACTCGGCACGCGCCGTTTCGGCAAGAATATCGGCATCAACACCGCCCTTATGCAACAAGCTAATGCGGTGAATCAAAAATGTCTGATGCTTTTCCAGTAAGCCAAGCTGTTCTTCGGCAAGCATGATTTTGCGTTCAAGCTGCGGGCGCGCCAACATGCCGCGCTCACCAGCCACAGTATGAACCCCGAAAAACACAATCATTGTTCCAAGCAGAAAAAAACTACCCGCAAACGCCAATGTCTTTCGCATTACATACATAAACCCTACCCCCTTAACGCACTGTCTCGTAACCACCCTCATGGCTGATCACACCAACAGTGAATCAGAGCTGCTTTACCGCGTCAAGCAAAAAGCGAATCGCGGTGTTTGCTTGTTTTTTAAAGAATTACCAACCTAGCCGCGCAAGACTGAACGGCCAGCATAAAGACCGGTGCGGTCCAATTCTTCTTCGATGCGAAGCAACTGGTTATATTTTGACAAGCGATCCGACCTTGATAATGAACCAGTTTTAATCTGGCCGGCATTGGTCGCCACGGCCAGATCAGCAATAAAGCAATCTTCGGTTTCGCCCGAACGGTGCGAAATGATAACCCCAAATCCTGCTTTTTGCGCCATATCAATAGCTTGCATGGTTTCGGTTAGCGTGCCGATCTGGTTCACCTTAATCAAGATAGCATTGCCAGCAGCCTCGGTGATGCCCCGGCTAAGACGCTCGGGATTGGTCACGAATAGATCATCGCCAACAATCTGAACATTGCCGCCAATGGCACTGGTCAGGTTTTGGAACCCGCTCCAATCATCTTCATGCAATGGGTCTTCAATCGACACGATCGGATAGCGGCCAGTCAATTCCTGCCACATTGTATTCATTTCATCACTACCAAGGATGCGCCCCTCACCTTCCAGATTATATTGAAAATCAGTGCAGAACTCGCTTGCGGCGGCATCTAACGCAATCATCACATCATCGCCAGGCTTGTAACCGGCAGCCTCAATCGATTTGGTGATATAGCCAAGCGCTTCATCAGTTGAATTAATGGCTGGTGCAAAGCCGCCCTCATCACCAACCGCAGTTGATAATGACACATCCAACAAC
Source organism: Candidatus Puniceispirillum sp. (assembly GCA_016778825.1). Classification (GTDB taxonomy): domain Bacteria; phylum Pseudomonadota; class Alphaproteobacteria; order Puniceispirillales; family Puniceispirillaceae; genus UBA3439. The sequence continues at coordinate 4,880 of JADHOU010000086.1, forward strand.
AGCTTTTTCAACGCGTGAAAGATTTCTGCGCCCATACGCAAGCCGTCGGCAAAATGGCTTGCCCCCACAGGCATCACCATGAATTCTTGGACATCCAGCGCATTATCAGCATGCGCGCCACCATTGATGATATTCATCATTGGCACTGGCAAAAGATGTGCATGCACGCCGCCAAGATAGCGCCATAGTGGCATTTCGGCCGAATCCGCCGCTGCGCGCGCCACCGCCATCGACACGCCCAGGATGGCATTGGCACCAAGGCGCGCCTTGTTTGGCGTGCCATCAAGCTCGATCAAATCCTGATCAAGACCAGCCTGATCAAAAGCATCAGCACCGGTCAAGGCATCAAAAATTTCAAAATTCACCGCATCAACGGCTTTCAACACACCTTTGCCGCCATAACGATCTGCATCGCCATCGCGCATTTCAACAGCCTCATAAGCACCGGTAGACGCGCCTGACGGCACAGCCGCACGACCAACCGCGCCATCTTCAAGAATAACGTCCACTTCGACAGTCGGGTTTCCACGGGAATCAAGAATTTCACGCGCCTGAATATCTACAATCGTTGACATAAGCCTGGCTCTTTTCGATTTTTGAGGGTTGAGACAAAAGATAAGTAGCGAAAATAGCCGGTTAGCGCAACTGATCTTGAGACGTCGAATTGGCTTGCTAGGCGCGGCGCGCCTGATCAATCTGCATCAATTTGGCAAGCACGGATGGCATTTCAGATAATGGCACCATATTCGGCCCGTCAGACGGTGCCTGATCGGGGTTTTCATGTGATTCCATAAACAACCCCTGTACACCAACAGCAACCGCTGCCCGCGCCAGAACTGGTACAAATTCACGTTGACCACCAGAACTGCCACCAAGACCGCCCGGCTGCTGCACCGAATGTGTTGCATCAAAAATCACCGGATGCCCAAAGGCCGCCATTGTTGGCAATGACCGCATGTCCGACACCAGCGTGTTATAGCCAAATGACGTGCCGCGTTCGGTCAATAACAGCTTTTGATTGCCAGCATTGGTGACTTTTTCGGCAACATGTTTCATATCCCACGGCGCCAGAAACTGACCCTTTTTGATATTGATCACGCGCCCGGTTTTTGCCGCTGCAACCAACAAATCGGTTTGGCGGCATAAAAAAGCAGGAATCTGAATGATGTCCAGCACCTCGGCAGCCGCAGCGCATTGCTCGGGAAGATGAACATCGCTTAAAACCGGAACGCCAAATTGCGCCTTTACCTTGGCCAGAACGTCCAGCCCCTCATCCATGCCAACGCCGCGTTCTGCACCAGCCGATGTACGGTTTGCCTTGTCATATGATGATTTATAGACAAATCCCATTCCGGCATCCGCAGCCATTTTGGCAAGCGATTCAGCGCAAGACAGCGCATGATCCAGCCCTTCAATCTGACAGGGGCCAGCGATTAACAGCAATGGCGAATCACCGCCGCATTGCACATTTCCAATGGTTACAATCTGCATGACATCATCTCCCCCAATCACGGCAATGCGGTTACGGCCAGCCGCGCATCAAATGTAAATGCAAGCCCCATTCAACACCGGTCGCATCCAATAGAAGCCTATTTTAACATAAGCCTATTTCGATATCGCTTTCGTCAGGCGGCGCGGATTAAACAAGACGCGATTTTTCCATTGATGCCGCAACAAAACCGGTAAATAGCGGGTGCGGATCGAATGGTTTTGATTTCAATTCTGGATGAAATTGAACCGC
>JADHOU010000087.1 GCA_016778825.1 Candidatus Puniceispirillum sp.
TTGTAGCGCGGATATTGCTGCTGGCGATTGGTGCTGCCGGTGCCTACGTTGCGGCGCAAAAGCTAACCGGAATTCTGGGAGCTGTTGCTTGGGCATTCTGTTTTGCAAACTCAGGATTGTTCTTCCCACTGGTGCTTGGCATTTGGTGGAAACGCGCAAATCGTGCTGGCGCAATTGCTGGCATGATTGGCGGTCTCGCCGCAGGTACCGCTTATCTCTATGCGATTAAGTGGGGTGGCATGGATCCTTGGCTTGGCATTGATTCACTGAGGTTTGGTATGATTGGTATGCCAGTCAGCTTGATCTTGATGGTCGTCGTGTCAAAGGCCACTGAGGCGCCAGATGAGGAGACCATGAAGATGGTTGATTCGATCCGTATTCCAAAGGGCGAAGTTGTTCAAAACAGCTAATGCATAAAGCCTGATGGAACGCGAAATAAAATTTAGCGGAGCAGGGGTTTCCTCCTGCTCCGCTTTTTTTGTAAAATTTAGCTGATAAAAATCTTCAAAGTTTAACGGCAAATACATCGGTGCGTGATTTTAGGGGGAATTATGGATAGCGGAATTAGCTGGGGTGTGCTGTTGCTCGATTACGCGTTGGGGGCAGCGATGTGGACGCTGATCGGACGCTTTGGGATGACGATCTTTTTGAATGAAGATTCTGATTTCTTTTTCATGCGAGCCTTTATGAAAGTCACTGAACCGATGATCAGGGCAATGGCATTTTTAACGCCCGGCTTTTTGGTCGATAGGCTAAAACCGCTTTATGTCGCTTGGTTCTTGTTTATGATCCGGTTCTATATAATGCCACTACTACTCGGCTATGATGTGATGGGAGTGCTGTCATTCCCGCTCGAATCGGAAGCGGCAAAGATTGTTTATGATTTGGGGCAGATTTTCCGCTAGCGACAGCAGGTGCAATCGAACAATGATCATGTGGCAATGACAATTGGGTTTTAGGGCTTTGGTATTCGAGGAATGGTCAATGAATAGCTATGCGCAAATATATCGCGATGCAACTTTGGACAAGGCTGGATTCTGGCTTGATGCGGCGACGGCGATTGATTGGGTAAAGGCTCCAAAAACCGGTCTCGACGACTGCAATCCGCCGTTTTATCGCTGGTTTCCCGATGGTGAGATGAATAGCTGTTTCAATGCTGTTGATCGTCATGTTCTCGCCGGACGTGGCGGGCAAAATGCAATTATCTATGACTCGCCCATCACCGGCCATAAATCGACCTTAACCTATGCAGAATTACAACAGCAAACATCGAAATTTGCCGGCATGCTTGCCGATCTTGGTGTGGAAAAAGGTGATCGCGTTATAATCTATATGCCGATGATCCCGCAAGCTGTGGTGGCGATGCTTGGCTGTGCGCGGCTTGGTGCCATTCATTCGGTCGTATTTGGTGGGTTTGCCGCTGCCGAACTTGCCAAACGCATTGATGATTGTACGCCAAAAGTGATGATCAGCGCATCTTGCGGCCATGAACCCGGGCGTATTGTTGAGTATAAGCCGCTTCTTGATGGCGCTATCGAAACGGCAAACCACAAACCTGACCATTGCGTGATTGTCCAGCGCGAGGCGCTTGAGGCCAATCTTGTTGCGGGGCGCGATCTGGAATGGAATGCGGCGCTTGATGCGGCAACCGAATTGCCGCCGGCTCCGGTAAAGGCAACTGACCCTCTTTATATTCTTTATACATCGGGGACTACCGGCCAGCCAAAAGGTGTGGTTCGTGACAATGGCGGTCACGCTGTCGCGCTTCACTGGTCGATGCGCCATATTTACGATATGCGGCCGGGCGATGTTTATTGGGCAGCGTCTGATATTGGCTGGGTGGTTGGCCATTCCTATATCGTCTATGCGCCGTTGCTTTTTGGCTGTACCAGTATTTTATTTGAGGGCAAACCGGTTGGCACGCCTGATGCTGGGGTGTTCTGGCGGGTGATTTCCGAACATAAGGTCAAAGCATTATTTACGGCGCCGACTGCCTTTCGGGCGATTAAACGCGCTGATCCTGATGGTGCATTTTTAAAAGATTATGATACGTCATGCCTGAAATATCTGTTTTTGGCTGGTGAACGTGCCGATCCAGATACGATTAACTGGGCTGAAAACCAGCTTGGCGTGCCGGTGATTGACCATTGGTGGCAAACCGAAACCGGCTGGTCAATTTGTGCCAATCCAATGGGGATCGAACATCTTGCCGTCAAGCTTGGCTCGCCATCATTGCCGATGCCAGGCTATGAAATTGATATTCTCGATGCTGATGGCGCGGTGTTGCCGGCGGGTGAACTTGGGGCGATTGCCGTGAAATTACCATTACCGCCATCATGCCTTGCCACAATCTGGGGGGCTGATGACGCCTATGTTGAAAAATACCTCACCAGCTTTCCGGGCTATTATGAAACCGGTGATGCTGGCTATTGTGATGAGGATGGTTATCTCTACATCATGGCGCGTACCGATGACGTGATTAATGTTGCTGGCCACCGGCTATCAACTGGCCAGCTAGAAGAAGTGCTTGCCGATCATCCTGATATTGCTGAATGTGCCGTCATTGGTGTTGCTGATCAATTGAAAGGGCAATTGCCACTTGGCCTGATCTGTCTTTATCCAAATTGTAACCGGCTACAAGATGATATTATGGCCGAAGCGATTACGCTGGTGAAAGATCGGGTTGGTCGGGTGTCGTCCTTTAATTTGATTACGGTGATTGAACGACTGCCAAAAACACGATCGGGCAAGGTTTTGCGCGGTACAATGGCCAAAATTGCTGATGGTGAAAACTGGAATATGCCAGCCACCATTGATGATCCGACCATTCTTGATGAAATTAAAACAGCCTTGCAATCGGTTGGCTATGCTGGCGGTAAACGCTGATCATTTGCACTGGATTTATATAAAAACAACTAGTGTCGGCAATGAAAATGGCGATGAAAATGAATTGCGCGGTAAAAACCGTTGCTTTAACCGCTAGATTTGCCCTAAACAAAACCATTGCCATATTTTGCCAGAGAAACCAGCATGTTTGAAAAACTCCAGCCTGCCAAAACCGATCCAATTTTGGGCCTTTCCAAAATATTTCAAGCCGATCCCCGCGCCGAAAAAATTGATCTTGGGGTTGGTGTTTATAAAGATGACAATGGCATAACGCCGGTAATGTCATCGGTGAAAAAGGCCGAGGCACGCTTGCTGCAAGAACAAAATTCAAAAGCCTATGTATCGCTTGCTGGTGCCGAGCTTTTCCGTGATCAAATGCGCGATCTTGTTCTTGGTGACGCTGTTGCCGCCGATCGGGTTGCCACATTGCAGACTCCGGGCGGAACGGGCGCAATCCGGCAGATTTTTGAGTCGATGAAGATTTTGAATCCCGATTGCACGATCTGGATTAGTGATCCTAGCTGGCCATCGCATATGAGCATGGCGACGCATATGGGTTTCAAAACCCGCGGCTATCCGTATTTTGATAATGAAACGCGGCTTGTTGACACCGCCGCTATGATGGATTCGTTTCAAGATTTGAAAGCAGACGATTTGCTTCTTCTTCATGGCTGCTGTCATAATCCAACCGGCGCGAATATCGATATGAACACATGGAAAGCCATTACCGATTTGGTCATTGAAAAAGGCGCTATCCCCTTTATTGACATTGCCTATCAGGGATTTGGTGATGGGCTGGAGCAAGATGTGGCTCCGCTTCGCTATATGGCATCCCGCGTGCCGGAAATGTTTATTGCGGCATCATGTTCAAAGAATTTTGGCCTGTATCGTGACCGTGTTGGCATTGCCATGATGATTGCCAGAGATGCCAGCACTGCCGAATTGGTGCAGGGTAATTTGGCGGTATTGAACCGGTTGAACTATTCATTTGCGCCCGATCATGGTGCCGCAGTGGTTGGCATGATTTTGGCTGATGCTGATTTGCGCGCCGAATGGATGGCCGAACTTGAGCAGATGCGCATGACTATGCTGACCATTCGCCAAGATCTGGCCGATGCGCTTCGTCAGCAATGCAATTCGGATCATTTCGATTTTATCGCGCATCATCGTGGCATGTTTTCGCGTCTTGGGTTGAATGCCGAACAGGTGCTGTCACTTCGCGAAGATCACGGCATGTATCTTGTTGGTGATAGCCGTATCAATATTGCTGGTTTGGCTGGAAAACGTCACTTGCCATTCGCTATTGCAGTTGCGAAGGTCGCGACAGTTTCCTAAGCTTTGACGGGCATGGCGGTGTTTTGATGCGCTGCCATTGCCATCTTATTGGTTTTCTTGGGAATATTACGATGGTTTCTCGGTTAAAAAATGGCGGCGGTCTGCTTATGGACTGCCTGATTGCGCTTGGTGGTACAAAGGGGTTTGGCGTCCCGGGCGAAAGCTATCTTGCCGTTCTTGATGCGATGTATGATCGCAAGGATAAATTTGACCTTATGTTATGCCGCAATGAAGGCGGCGCTGCTTACATGGCCGAAGCATGGGGAAAATTAACCGGAACCCCCGGTCTTTGTTTTGTGACACGCGGCCCCGGGGCAACTAACGCCTCAATCGGTATTCATACCGCCATGCAGAATTCAACCCCGATGATCGTGTTTGTCGGTCAGGTTGGTATTGGCATGAAAGGCCGCGAAGCTTTCCAAGAAATTGAATATTCGCATTATTTTGGTAAGGTTGCCAAATGGGTTGTTGAAATTGACGATGCAAACCGCATTCCTGAAATCATGTCGCGCGCATGGACAACGGCGCTAAGCGGCAGGCCCGGCCCGGTTGTGGTTGCACTTCCTGAAGATATGCTAACCGCGCGGGTTTCTGCCAAAGCCTGTGCGCCGGTAAACATTCCCGCACCAGACATTTCGGCCAAACAGATTGACCAGCTGTCCTGCCTGTTAAAAGCGGCCAAGCGTCCGCTGATTCTCTATGGTGGTTCTGGCTGGTCAATCGAGGCTGCGCGCCAGCTAGAGTCTTTTGCCGGTGCAAATTATCTACCACTTGTAGCGGCATTCCGTTTTCACGATATCTGCGATAATTACCATCCGTCCTATGTTGGTGATGCCGGTGTTGGTGTGCTTGGCTATATCAAAAATTTGATTGGTGAAGCTGACCTGATTTTGGCAATCAATGTCCGTTTTGGCGAATGCACAACCGATGGTTATAGCATGTTTGATTGCCCCAATATGAAGGCAAAGCTGGTTCATTGCCATCCGTCCGATGACGAGCTTGGTAAGATTTATGCGGCCGATCTGCCGCTTCAGGCAACGCCAAATGCAATGGCGGCAGCCCTGTCAAACATCAGCCTGCAAAGTGATGATGGCAGACGTGACTGGGTTGCAGCCGCTAAGGCCGCCTATGATGCCAGCTATAGCGTTAAACCCCAGCCGGGCAGCCTTGATATGGGCGATGTGATGGCGCATATCCGCGATGTCATCCCCGATGATGCCATCATCACTAATGGCGCTGGTAATTTTGCCATCTGGCCAAATAAATTTCTGAAATTTGGCCCGAAATCACGGCTTTTGGCACCGCAAAGTGGTGCTATGGGTTATGGTGTGCCAGCGGCAATTGCGGCGAAGGCGCATGATCCAAGACGCTTTGTTCTTTGTTTTGCTGGTGATGGCGATTTCCAGATGAATGGCAATGAACTTGGATCGGCCATGCAGGCCGGTTTGCAGCCGGTGATATTGATTGTTAATAACAGTACCTATGGCACAATCCGAATGCATCAAGAACGCCATTATCCCGAACGCGTATCGGGAACCGAACTTGCGAACCCAGATTTTGTGACGCTTGCCAAGGCCTATGGCTTTTATGGTGAACGTGTTGAAAAAACCGCTGATTTTGCTGATGCCTTTGCGCGTGCCTTGGCATCGGATACGGGGGCGGTTCTTGATCTTGTTATCTCGACCGAAGCCATTACCCCGCGGCAAACCATTGACGATCTTCGCCGCGCCAACCCTTAGACGTGTCCTAACGCTGCGTGCGCGGGGGTGCTGGGTGTTTTTGCCAGCTATTGATTTGGCTTGATCTTTGACTCGGCTTGGCAAATGTCTGAAACGCACCTTATAGATAAAGCCTGTTTGGCAATATCATATGAACAGAATTGGTAGGGGAGGCAGCATAATGTCTTTTGATTTTGATGAAATCATCGACCGCGTTGGAACGCATTCATCGAAATGGGATACGATGGAATCGAAATATGGCGTGTCACCCAAAACCGGCATTCCAATGTGGGTTGCCGATATGGATTTTCGCGCCCCGCCTGCGGTTCAATCGGCCTTGGCTGCTGCCTTGGATCATGGTGTTCATGGTTATTTTGGTGATGACAGTGAATATCGCGCGGCCTTGATCGGCTGGATGAAGCGCCGCCATCAATGGGATGTTGAAGCTGACTGGATCATCAATGCACATGGTCTTGGCAATGCCATCAGCCTTTGCCTGAATGCCTATAGCGCGCCTGGTGATGGGGTGATTGTCTTTGCGCCGGTTTATCATGCCTTTGCTAGGATTATCAAAGGCACTGATCGCCGGCTTGTTGAATCGTCACTGATCCAGCGCGATG
>JADHOU010000088.1 GCA_016778825.1 Candidatus Puniceispirillum sp.
CATGCGTCGTCACGTTATTTCGATAAATTGCTTTGCGCAAAACCGAAATATGTGATCAATTGCCGAAATCATGGCAAAAAATGACGCAAAAATCATCATTATTCCGGCACGGCTCGAGGCAAGCCGTTTGCCTGGCAAACCACTTGCTGAAATCGGCGGAAAAGCTATGATTCAGCACGTTTGGGAACGCGCAATGGCGGCCGATTTGGCACCAGTCTATGTTGCGACAGATGATCGCGCTATTGCCGATGTGATCATATCTGCTGGTGGTAAGGCGGTTATGACCAGCACCGATCACCCATCTGGATCTGATCGGATTTTTGAAGCCATCGAAACAATTGATCCAGATAGGCGTTTTACGCAGATTTTGAATCTCCAAGGTGATCTTCCCGATTTGTCACCCGAAATTCCGCATTTGCTTGGCGCAACGCTTGATCGTGGCAAAACCGATCTGGCAACGCTGGTCACGCCAGCCAGCGCCGAAGAAGCTGCAATGCAGCAAGTGGTCAAGGCTGTTGTTAGCTGGCAAGATTCTGATTTTGGAACCGCACTTTATTTCAGCCGCGCTGCTATTCCCACCGGCACAACAGCCTTGTTTCATCACATTGGCGTTTATGGTTGGCGCCGCGATGCGCTTGCTCGTTTTGTTGCCTTGCCGCCATCGCCCTTGGAGCAGGCGGAAAAGCTGGAACAGCTTCGTGCGCTTGAGGCTGGAATGACCATTGCCGTTGGCAAAATTGATGTCGCCCCTGGCGGTATTGATACCGCTGATGATCTTGAAGCAGCCCGCATGCGCGCTGCCGCAGCGCACCACAAAGATTGACAGCACAGCGTCACCCTCGTAAAAACGGCACTTCGGGCCGGTTTTGATGACGGCAGGGATGGTCAGACCGTGATATAAGCCCGTTATGCCAGAGGAAATTCGATGTCAGATGCAGCTAACAAAATCGCCTTTCAAGGCGTACCCGGCGCCTATTCGCATATGGCATGTCAGGCCGTAAAGCCAGATATGGAGCCGGTTGCCTGTGCGTCATTTGAAGATATGCTTACCGAAGTCCAAGATGGGCGCGCCAGCCTTGCGATGGTGCCAGTCGAAAATTCTACTGCTGGGCGCGTTGCCGATATTCATCATCTATTGCCATCATCCGGGCTTCATATCATTGGTGAGCATTTTCACCGGGTCAATCATCACATCATGGCACCGCGCGGTGCAACGCTTGATCAATTGACCCATGTTCATAGTCATGCTCAGGGGCTGGCGCAATGCCGCAACCGTGTTCGTGCGCTTGGCCTAACCCCCGTCATGCATCCCGATACCGCAGGCGCGGCCAAGGATGTTGCCGCCGCTGGCGATCCGAAAATTGGTGCTATCGCATCGCGTTTGGCTTCTGAAATCTATGGTCTCGATATTCTGTTTGAATCGGCTGAAGATGATGAACACAACACCACGCGATTTTTGCTCATGTCGGCGACACCCTTGGTTCCAGCCGCTGGCGGCGATATGATTACAACGCTGGTGTTTCAATTGCGAAGCGTGCCAGCTGCGCTTTATAAAGCGTTGGGCGGCTTCGCAACAAATGGGGTCAATCTGACCAAGCTTGAATCCTATATTCGTGCTGGCGTTGCCGAGCAGGCGCAATTCTATATGGATGTTCAGGCACATATTGATGATCCGGCAATGCAGAACGCGATGGAAGAATTGCGCTTTTATTGCAGTAAAGACGAAGTCCATGTTCTAGGCAGCTATCCGGCAAGTCCATCACGGTCATAACCACAAGTCCGAATTCGGCATTTATTGCGGTAATAACCTTGCCTTTGGCCATAAAAAACTTGTCGAAACCGCTGCTTTGTTTCATACAGTTAGGCAGGAAGGCTGGGCGGACGTTGCCCCTGCCAATCCGGTCAGGTCCGAAAGGAAGCAGCCGCAGTAGGATGTTTACGGGTCATCCAGTCTTCCACTGACTTTTGGCGTTTTGGCGCATCTCGCTTGGCGTGGCCGCAATGGCCTTTTCCGTTATGGGGATTCGGCTTGGCTGAAGATGGCGCCAGCTTGATAACGCCAATCGCGACTGATCCGACCGGTCACAAATCTCCGCGTGGCCATGAGCAAGAGATAGGTGTTTACCAGCCGATGACTGACACCGCCAAGCCAGCATATCGCGTATTGGCCCGTAAATATCGTCCCAATACTTTTTCCGAACTGATTGGTCAGGATGCGCTTGTTCGCACGCTTGGTAATGCTCTTTTGCTTGGCAGGCTTGCTCATGCTTTTGTGCTGACTGGTGTTCGCGGCATTGGCAAAACATCAACAGCTCGCCTTCTTGCTAAGGGGCTGAACTGCATCGGAGCTGATGGGAATGGTGACGCCACGCTTGAACCATGTGGCCAGTGCGAGCCATGCAAATCCATTGCGGCAGGACGTCATGTTGATGTTTTGGAAATTGACGCTGCCAGCCATACTGGCGTTGATGATGCTCGCGAAATTATCGAAGGCGTTGGCTATCGGCCCGTTTCGGCACGTTATAAAATCTATATTATTGACGAAGTGCATATGATGTCGAAAAGCGCCTTTAATGCACTTTTGAAAACCTTGGAAGAACCGCCTGATGCGGTAAAATTCATTTTTGCCACAACCGAAATCAGAAAAGTGCCGGTAACGATTTTATCGCGGTGCCAACGCTATGATTTGCGCCGTGTTCCGGCGGCCATGCTGGCTGGACATCTTGGCATGATCTGTCAACGCGAATCGATTGCAGCGGATGAAGATGCGCTTACTGCCATTGCGCGCGCCGCCGAAGGATCGGTTCGTGACGCGCTATCCTTGCTTGATCAGGCCGCAGCAATGACCGCGGACAAGCTGACCAATGATATGGTTGCTGATATGCTTGGGCGACCCGGACGGCGCGAGTCCCAAACTGTTCTGATGGCCGCGTTGGCTGGTGATGCCCCTTCGGCGCTTGCCGCTTTTAACATTGCCTATAGCCGTGGTGCCGAGCCGGAAATGCTGGTCACTGATCTTTTAGATTTAATCCACCTTGCCAGCATGCAGGCCGCAGGTGGAAGTGATGATGCCCTGATCGAAAGCGAACGCGAAATGATTGCCGATCTTGCCGAATCAGGCATTGCCCGCCTTGGACGGGCATGGCAGCTATTGCTAAAAGGCCATGGCGAGCTTGGCCAAGCGCCCAATCCGGCGGCGGCATGTGAAATGCTGATCATTAGGCTGGCGCATACAGCGCATATGCCAACCCCGGGCGAATTGATGCAGAAATTGTCAAAGACCAGCCTACCATCGCCGCCGAGCGTTTCACCGGCACTGGCACCGCCAGCACCATCGGCACCTGTTTCATCGGCAACGGCAGCGCCGTCAGCCGACACAGGCTCAATTGACACAGGCCCAAGCATGCCAACCTCGCTTGCCGAGATTGTCGCGCTTGCCGAAACCAATGGCGAGATGTTGTTGGCAGCCCGAATCCGCAATCATGTAAAACTGGTGTCGTTAAAACCGGGCAATTTAAAAATTGGTTTTGTTGGTGCTGCGCCTGATCAACTGGCAGGCGATATCGCCCGATATCTTAGCCAATGGACAGGTCAACGCTGGCTTGTGTCACTGTCCGAATCTGGCGGTTCGCAAACCCTTGCCGAAGAACAGCGTGATGCCGATGAAAAGCTTCGTGACACCATCGCTAGCGAACCTTTGATAGTACAAATTCTAGATATTTTCCCCGGTGCCAGCATTGATGAAATCAAAAACCCCGAACCCACGGATGCGGCAGTAATGCTTGTCGATGATAACGGGCTTTTGGAGGCTGAACAAAATAATGATGATGAGGAGGAGATGTCGGGATGATGCGCAATATGGCTGGCATGATGAAAAAAGTCCAAGAAATGCAAGGCCGGATGGAAAGCATGCAGGCCGACCTTGCGGCGATGGAATTTACCACAATGGTTGGTGGCGGTGCGGTCAGCGCAACGGTTAGCGGCGATGGCAAGCTGGTTCGGCTCAAGCTTGATCCGGCAGTCTTGGCACCTGATGATGTTGATATGCTGGAAGATATGATCTGTCTTGCCACCAATAATGCGCTTGATGAGGCGGCGGGTGAAAAGGCGCGTCTGCTAAAAGATATTACCGGCGGGCTGCCGCTCCCACCCGGAATGAATTTGCCGTTCTAAAATGCATAATTCGCTCGAAAATCTGATCCGCAGGCTTGGCCGCCTTCCGGGGCTTGGGCCAAGATCGGCGCGGCGCGCTGTTTTGTTTTTGCTGAAGAACCGCGACCGTCTTATGCTTCCACTTGCCGAAGAACTGCATAATGTCGCCAGCAATGTTCGCGCCTGTGTTGAATGTGGCAATCTTGATATCACCGATCATTGCAGTATCTGCGCCGATAGTCGTCGTGATCGTAGCCGCATTTGTGTTGTTGAGGATGTTGGCGATTTATGGGCGATGGAACGGGCGTCGGTTTATCGCGGGCTGTATCATGTTCTTGGCGGTACGCTTAGCGCGCTTGATGGGCGCGGGCCTGAAGATTTGCATATTGACCGGTTGGTTCGCCGCGCCGGACATGACGATACTGCTGAAATTATTTTGGCGTTATCAGCAACCGTTGATGGACAAACCACGGCGCATTATATTGGTGAAAAACTGGCAAATCTGTCGCTTGATATCACCCGATTGGCGCATGGCATGCCGGTTGGTGGCGAGCTGGATTATCTTGATGATGGCACGCTGGCACAGGCGTTAAAAGCGCGTGCCAAGCTGGAATTTTAGCTGGCATACTTACGCCCCCAGCCATGCCATATTATCACGCCATATCATCCGATCTTTGCAGCCAAGCCGGCGCCTAGCTTAGCAAGTCGGTCTTTGGCGCGGCCGGTGTGGGCTCATCGGCATCAAGAACTTCGATTTCGTCAATTTTATTGCCGCGTGAAATAATCTTGCCCGTTGATGTCTGGATATCCGAAATATCTTTTTCGGCTTGGGAAAAATGCGTTGCCAATTTGGCAACACGATCTTCGAGACGATGCACATCCTTCATCATCAGGTCGACCTGTGTTTGGATCAGACCTGCCGCCTCATGCATGCGGGCATCACGCAAAATGGCCCTGACCGTATGCAGCAACAGCATCAGATTATCTGGCCCCGCCATATAGACACGCGCCTTGCGGCTGGCCTCGACCAGCTTTGGCAATTGAATATTGATTTCGGCATAAACGGATTCGGACGGTAAAAATAAAATGGCACTTTCGGCGGTTTCACCTGGGATAATGTATCTTTCGGTGATATCCTGAATATGTTTTTTCACATCATTTTCCAGCAACCGCTTTGCCGCATCGCGTTCGGCATCATTCGCCGCGCTAGTCAAACGGCGATAGGCCTCAAGCGGAAATTTGGAATCGATGGCGATTGGCCCGGGTGGATTTGGCAGGCGAAGCAAACAATCGACGCGCCGACCATTGCCAAGCGTTGCCTGGAAATCAAACGCATTTTCCGGAAGCGCATCACGCACCAGATTTTCCAACTGCACCTCGCCAAAACTGCCACGCGCTTGTTTGTTGGATAAGATATTTTGAAGCTGCGTTACCTGATTGGTTAACGCCGAAATATGGGTGTTGGCCTCGGTGATGACCGCCAGCTTTTCAGCCATGCCGGTCAATGATTTGGTTGTTCGGTCATTCTGGTCACGAAGCGATTGTTCAAGCCGATTGCCAAGGCGGCCTTCGCTTTGCGCCATCTGTTCGGCAATCAGCCGTTGCAATTCATTAGACTGGCTCGCCATTTGGGCAAGCTGGCCGCGCAATTCGGCAAAATCTTGGCCGTTTTCCGACTGTTTCCAGCGCCGTAAAAACAACACGCCAAGCCCAATCACGCCAAACAGGCCTGCGACCAAAATCAGTTCCATGCCAGTCATGTTCATCACCTGTAAAGCCGTTTCAAAAATGGTCTGACGTTTTCCCAGCGCCAAGTTTGACATGCTAGCAACTTGACTGCAACGAAACCATCTTCTAATCCATGAAAACCAAAACTGACCAAACCCAGATGAAATGGTGCCGCACCAAACAGCATTGCCCGTTTCCTTTGGCCGACGTCACATTTAGGAATTATACTTATGCCAGCCACTGCCAAGCTTATACCAATTATCAAAATGCCAGATCCGATTTTACGCGAAACGGCAAAGCCGGTAACCGAAATCACCGATGGAATTCGCCAGCTTTTGGATGATATGGCGGCAACCATGTACGACGCGCCGGGCATTGGCCTTGCCGCACCGCAGGTCAATATCGGCCAGCGAGTCATTGTTATAGATTGTGGCAAGGATGATGCACCCGAATTATTTAAAATGATTAATCCGGAAATTATTCGCGAATCAGACGCCCGCGCCATCTTGGAAGAAGGCTGTCTTTCTATTCCCGACCAAACGGCCGATGTTGAACGGCCAGCCGAAGTTGAAGTGCGCTATCTTGATGAGGCTGGTG
>JADHOU010000089.1 GCA_016778825.1 Candidatus Puniceispirillum sp.
TTGCTTTTGGCGATGGTTTGGCTTGCTGGAGGGATAAGACAATTTCTGCCCACGGCGGGCTGGCTTGCCTTTTTGGTTGCTGTTGGTGGCGGCGGGTTTCTGTTCGCCGCATGGTGTTTTCGGGCAATTCCAGCAGGATTTGTCCGCCGATTGGGCAACCGAAAGACTTGACCGCGGCCGCACAAGCGGGGATAACGCTGGCATATAATTTCAATCGCAGATGTGATGATTTGGCACTGGCCTACCCGCATCTGATCAGGCGTGATGGATAGACCAAATGACCGATTCAACAATGCAGACATCCGCAGGAAGAGGCCGCATCTTTTCCGGTATCCAGCCAACCGGTAATTTGCATCTTGGCAATTATCTTGGTGCCATTCGCAATTGGGTTGCTTTGCAGCATGATTTTGAATCGATTTATTGTGTTGTCGATTTGCATGCCATCACCGTTCATCAAGATCCGGCTGAGTTGCGAAAAAGCACGCGCGAAGTGGCGGCAAGCCTGATCGCGGCTGGCATCTCAACTGAACAATCAATCTTGTTTAATCAATCTTGCGTGCCGCAACATGCCGAGCTGGCGTGGATTTTCAATTGTGTGACCCGTCTTGGTTGGTTGAACCGGATGACTCAATTCAAAGAAAAGGCCGGCAAAAATCGCGAAAATGCATCGGTTGGTCTTTATGCTTATCCGACCTTGATGGCCGCTGATATCTTGACCTATCGCGCAACGCATGTTCCGGTTGGCGAAGATCAAAAACAGCATCTTGAATTAACCCGCGACATCGCTCAGGCCTTTAATTCGATCTATGATAAAGATGTGTTTCCGCTTCCCGAACCACAAATTTTTGGCAGCGCAACGCGCGTCATGAGTCTTCGCGATGGCCGCGCCAAAATGAGCAAATCTGACCCGTCGGATAATTCGCGGATCAATATGACCGATGATGCCGATATGATCATGCAGAAAATCCGTAAGGCAAAAACCGATCCTGATGCGTTGCCATCTGAAATGGCTGGTCTTGCCGATCGGCCTGAAGCCAGCAATCTTGTTGGCATTTATGCCGCGCTTGCCGAATGCAGCACCGATGATGTTCTTGCCGAATTTGGCGGGCGCGGATTTGGTGATTTCAAACCGGCGCTTGGCAATCTGGCGGTGGCGAAATTATCGCCTATTGGTGCTGAAATGCGGCGGCTTCTTGAAAACCCTGCCGATATTGACGCCATTCTTGCCAATGGCGCCGAACGTGCCGCGGCCATCGCGCGGCCGATCCTTGCCGAGGTGCGTGATATTGTTGGGTTTTTAGGATCAAGTACCGATCGTTAGATAGGCTTGTGATCGCCAGATGCGCTGATCACTAGCCAGATCGGTGCAGATATGCGATGTTAGGTATGCTTTGGGTTGTAGTTTTAATGGTAATCCCCATATGACATTGATGGGGTTCACGCAAATTATGAATTGGCATGAAATGATTTTGGGGCGGTGATTTATCTGTCTGCGCCAAAAGTGTGAATTTAGCTTTAATGACAAAAGATTAATCTGTTGTTGCCCTGAAATGGGCCTTGCTGATGGCAAATTGATCGCATCGAAAAGGAATGATTTAGATGTTTATTCAAACACAGGATACGCCGAATCCGGCAACATTGAAATTCATCCCCGGTGTTCCGGTGATGGCGCAGGGAACTGCTGATTTTGCCGATTCTGATAGCGCCAATAAATCACCATTGGCACGCCGCCTTTTCCAAGTTGATGGCGTCACAGCAGTTTTCCTGGGTGCCGATTTTGTTGCCGTGACCAAAGCTGAAGGACTTGATTGGTTCGCCCTCAAGCCGGGGATTCTTGCTGGCATTATGGAACATTACGCATCAGGCATGCCGGTCATTGAAAAAGACGCCGAACTTGCTGATCCGCATGCCGAAGATGGTGACAGTGATACGGTCCAGCAGATCAAACAGCTTTTGGACTCGCGTGTTCGTCCGGCAGTGGCAATGGATGGCGGCGATATCGTGTTTCAGGGCTTTGATGATGGTGTTGTCACATTGCAGATGCGTGGTGCCTGTCAGGGTTGTCCCAGTTCGACAGCAACCTTGAAAATGGGTATTGAAAATATGCTTCGCCATTACATCCCTGAAGTGCGTGAGGTTCGTGCGGCCGAGCTGTAAGACAGTCACAACTGCGCCAATTATAGATGTTCAGATTTAAGGCTTAGATCGTGATGTCGCCGATTTCCAGCTGGCTAACCAACAGGCGGATCGTCTGGATCGCTGCGGCTATTGCGTTTTTAGGCTTTACCGGCCCCAGTCTTTTTGGCCTGTCCCCACCGCAATTTTTTAACGGCCATGATGCGGTTACCGAACAAGCAAAGACAGATGATTTGCCATCTGGAAAAGTTTCAGCTCCAGTTATTGCCCCACAAGTGGCGCAGCCAGAAGCATCACCGGCAACCGCCGCAACGCCCAAAATCAGCCGTGACGATGTCGATGCTATGGATGGCGTGATGCGTGATGCGCCCGATCAAGCGCCTGAGCCATCCTTGCTAGCAAAGGCACCGAAAACGCTCAAAGGGCCGAATACAAGCCATATTGAACTTGAATCCACAAAGCTGGCTCCAGCACCAGAACCCCTTTTGGTGCCACGCGATTTTTTTACTCATATTCCTGACTCGCATTTGACTTTATCAGGCGCAGCGCAAAAGGAATCCTTCATCAAAATTGTGCTGCCGCTTATTTTGGCGAGCAATGAGGAAATCAGCAAGCGCCGCGAGGCGATTAAGCGCGCCTTTGAAAATGGCGATCGAGCAACATTGGAAAAATGGGCGAAGCTTTATAAAATTGACGTCACTGGTCAGGATAACAAAGCCTTGATGACGCGATTGCTTAAGTGGGCTGATACAATTCCGGTGGCATTGGCATTAGCGCAAGCGGCAGTTGAGTCAGGCTGGGGAACATCGCGATTTGCTATTCAGGGCAATGCGTTATTTGGGCAATGGGCATGGCGTGACTACGCTGGCATCAGGCCGCTTGATGCCAGTGATGACCGCGCTGTTGTGCGCAGTTTTGCATCGTTGCTTGGTTCGGTTCGCGCCTATATGCATAATCTGAACACGCACCCGCATTATCAGGAATTTCGCAAGGCACGTTCGGCATTACGCAACCGCCCAACGGCTGGCGAGGCCAAAATGCTGGCCAAATATCTCGATCGCTATGCCGAAATTGGCAAGGCTTATGTGACAAAGCTGGAAGTCTTGATCCGCAGCAATGATTTTAGCCGTTTTGCCCTAGCGTATCTAAGCTAGATTTCCCACTGCCTTACGGCACCAGAAATTGTTTGCCAAACCAGCGCCAGCGTCCATCCGGGCCGGGCATGGTGCAATTGACACGGGCACGACCCGATGGCAGAAGACCTGGAAACCGCACTTCGGCACGTGGCCCTAATCGGCTGATTTTTAATTGGTCATAGGTGTTGTTAAAACAGCGCAATTGGTTATTTGTGGCAATTTCTGGTGCCAGCGTAAACCCAAAGTCAGGCGGGTTTTTCGCAATTACAACATCGGCAGGCAGAATCTGACTGGCTTTAAGTGGCAGGCCGTCAATCGCCAATGTCAAACGATCCATTGCGCCATATTGTTCGTTCATGGCAAAACGTGGCAGTTCAAAATAGCCATCATAGCCATGCGCAATACCTGAATTTTGACCAAAACCAGCAATGAAACCAGCCGCCTTCACGCGCTCAATAACGGCCAGATTATATTCGCCATAGGGATAGGCAAACAGATTTGGACGAAGGCCTAGCTCGGTTAGAAATCGTTGGTTTGACTTTTCTAATTCGGCGTCAACATCGGTAAGGCTGGATAAATGCATATGCGGATGACTGGCTGTCTGGCTTCCAATGCCAACTCCATCAGCCTGTAATTGCCGGAGCTGATCCCAGCTCATATAGCCGCGATGTTTGCGATCAATCGGATCGGTGGCGACAAAAACGGTAAAGGGAAATCCTTTTGCCTTTAGCCGTGGCCATGCTTCGGTGAAAACCGATAGATAGGCATCATCAATGGTGATCGCGACCGTGCGATCGGGAAGTGGCATGTCTTTTTGCAAATGATCGACAATCTTTGCCAGAGGCCAGACCGAGTAATTGCCACTCGATAGTTTTTCGAGATGCGCATCAAATTGATCAAGGCGGATATTCGTGCTTGGAAGCCGATCTTCACCAAAACGGTGATACATCAAAATCACCGCATGATCGGCGGCAAAGGCCGACCCCAGAAACGACAGCAGCAGAACCGAAATTGCCACAAATCTGCTGCCAAGATAGGCAACCCAATGACAAGCATTTTGATAATGACTTATGTCCACAGCAGATTTTCCACCTAAAAAATGATATAATCCTGACTTTATCGGCAGCGCCTTCGATGTTAGAGCGATCTCATTTAGCGCATCTTGGTAAGATGATGCAACCCGATAACCCAAACTGGATAAAGGATAAGCCGATTGAAAACGCTCAAACGCCCCGATGCCTTGCCGGTGATATTAGCCTTTGAAGCCAGCACCAATCAACTGTCAGTTGCCGTCTATGCTGATGGGGTGATCCGCGCCATGAAAATGGCCGAGGCCGCCTTTGGGCAGGCCGCATCATTGGTGCCATTGGCGGTTTCGGCTTTGGCTAAGGCAAATGTTGATTTTGCCATGATCAGCCATGTTGCTGCGGGGCGTGGCCCTGGATCATTTACCGGCCTTCGTGTTTCACTGGCCGCGGCCAAAGGCGTTTGTCTGGCGCATGATTTGCCCGGGCTTGGCATTTCCGGTCTTGAGGCACTTGCCTATTCTTGCGGCGATGACGATGGCGATTTGCCAATCTTATGTCTTGCCGATACGCGGCGCGGCAATGTCTATGCGCAGTTTTTTACCGCCGATATGACACCGCAAGGTGATATTTTTGAAGCGCCGATCGAACAATTACCATTGCTTGTGCCGCCAGCGTTTGGCCAAGAGACGATTTTGCTTGCAGGTTATGGCGGGCAAGCTGCTGGCGCGGCCTTTCTTGGCGCTGGCAGGCAAGTTCGCGTGGTGGGCGGCAAAATGATATCAGCTGATGCGGCTTATCACGGGGTTGATGATATATCGGTTGACGCTGGGATGATTGCCAATCTTGCCGCGCATCACCTTGCAGCCGGCGTGGCTTCACCATTGACGCCGCTTTATCTCGCCGACCCGCGTCTTGGGCCGAAAAAGAAAGCATCGGCTTGATGATCCGGCGCATTGCTCCGGTTGATTGTGATGCAATCGCTGCGCTTGAGGCCAGATTATTTGCAACCGCGCTTGATCAGGCGCGCCTGATGGCATTGCAGGCCAATCCAGTTTTTTGTGGTTTTGTCGATCTGGTGCCTGAACAGGATCAGCCACAATCCACATCAGCCGATGATTTAGCGTCATATCTTGGTGGTTATCTTCTTGCCATGATGATTGATGATGAAGCTGAAATCCTGTCAATTGGCGTTACGCCTGACCGGCAAAGACAGGGTGTTGGCAAGCTGCTTTTGCAGCATTTTTTTGAGCATGGCACCAGCCAGAATATGACTAGGGTCGTGCTTGAAGTCGCCGAAGATAATGTGCCAGCGCTTGGGCTTTATCGTGATTTCGGTTTTGCTGCATTTGGCCGCCGCAAAGGCTATTACAAACAAGGTAATCAGAAAATCGACGCAATCATGATGAAGTGGTGTCGTGCTGAGGCTTTTCCTTGACCATCTTTGCTTCTAGGCGGTACAAGGGGACGTGGATTTGCACTGCTGAAATGTGACATAGCGCTCTTGACCAAAAAACTCTTTATCAAAACCTACGGCTGTCAGATGAATGTTTATGATTCTGACCGTATGACCGATGTGCTGGCCCCGCTTGGCTATGCGCCAACCGATATGGCTGATGGTGCCGATATGGTGATTTTGAACACATGCCATATTCGTGAAAAAGCGTCGGAGAAGGTGTTTTCCGAACTTGGCCGATTGCGCCAACTCAAAGAACGCGCTGCCGATCAGCAGGGGCGTCAGGTTACGATTGCCGTTGCCGGATGTGTGGCACAGGCCGAAGGCGAAGAAATTATCCGCCGCGCACCATGGGTTGATATTGTTGTTGGGCCGCAAACCTATCACCGGCTTCCCGAATTGGTTGGCAAGATTGATCCGGCAAGCCGCAACCGGATTATTGATACGGATTTTCCCGAAGAAGTGAAATTTGATTTCCTGCCGGGCGAGCATGCACCGCGTGGCCCAGCCGCATTTTTGAGCGTTCAAGAAGGCTGTGATAAATTTTGCGCCTTTTGCGTTGTGCCTTATACACGCGGCGCTGAATTTTCGCGTCCGGTCAAAACTGTTTTGGAAGAAGCCAAACGGCTGGTGGCAAGCGGCACGCGTGAATTGACGCTTCTTGGGCAGAATGTGAATGCCTATCATGGTGCGCATGACTC
>JADHOU010000090.1 GCA_016778825.1 Candidatus Puniceispirillum sp.
CCTATTCAATCCATGTTCGTTAACTTTTGTTCAAAATTAGCGTTTTGAAATTCAACAGGCTGACTTTTTAAATCACAAAGAACGACACGTTATCACGCACCGCTGCCCGCGAACTTCTTCCAAAATGCTTCCAACTTTTTCAAACAGCGCCTGAATGCTTGGGCTAAGCCCTTGGTTCAGTTCCCGTTCCTCATCCGAGACAACGGAGGCGGGTTATAGGCCTGCAAAAGCAGACTGTCTAGCCCTAAATCACTTTTAAATTACTTTATTTCTTAACCCTTCCAGCAATAAGCCTTGGGGTCAAATCCGTTTCCCATTCTTGAGCAACGGAGCCGGGTTATAAGCCTGCAAAAGCAGACTGTCTAGCCCTAAAATCGGTATTTGTGATCTTTTTTCAGAACTCTACGTTTTACCGCGCTAAATATGAAACCAACCAGCGCCAACCAAACTGTTCTGAAAGGGTTACAACGTTGTTTCCCGATTACAAACGTTACATAGCAGGTCTATTTCGACATGGATAGGTAAAAGATGCACCGCCAAAGGTATAAATATTGATTTTACTGCTTTTCTTTATATAGCTACCAACGCCAACATTGCCACACAGCGGCGAGATCAACCAGCAATAAAGCGAAGCCAGCAGGTTTAGCAGAAAGGGAATTTTTTGCCATAAGCAAGCGATGAAACCAGTTGATATAAATTTCCTAATCGACTGATTCATAACCAAATTGCCTATATGAATTTAATTGAAATGATTGACTTCTTGTAAAAGCTGCGGCATGTAAAGGCTGCATTTAAGCGGCTTACGAGCCAAATAAGGAAGTGAAGATGCGGGTAAACTGCATGACCAAAAAGGCATTTCAAAGACGGTCTTATCGGGCTGTGATGTTAATTGCTGTAATCTGCCTTTTCGTTGGCAATTCGGTTGGCGTGCAGGCTGAAAAAGGCGCGGCGCGCGAATCAGTCAAATCTCTTCATGTTGCTTTTGCGCCGATGGAACCTGTTTTTCAAACCGCGCCAGCCTTGCCAACGAGCCGTCCGGATCCGGCACTTGCTTATCCGGCAATCCCTGTTTCGATCATCCCGCCAGTGTCAAAACCGGCGCTTATTGATGTTCTTCCAAAATCAACCAAGTTGATTGGCGAAATGATTCGCTCACAAACCGGATTGGAAAGCGGTCCCGAAACCGAATTAAAACTTCGCAATGGCGAGGGTATTGGCGCGCTTTTGCGCCGTGCCGGATATGATTCAGCATCAATTGCCAAAGCAATCGACGCTGTTTCGGGCAAAGCTAGCCTTCGCCGGCTGCAAATTGGCACCCAATTCCAGGTTGCATCGCAAGGATTTCGCTTTTCAACCAAGCCCGGACGCGACATTTATGTGATCCAGCATCCGGAAAGTGGCTGGTTGGCGCTCACCGCGCTTCGCCCAACCGATCACTATATGAATTTTTTCCAAGGCACAATTGACGATTCTATCTACCGGTCGGCAATGGCCGCTGGGATCAGCGAAAGCGCCTTTAATGACTATATCCGTGTCATGGGCTTTTCTGTCGATTTCCAGCGCGAGATTCGAACCGGCGACCGATTCGAGCTTCTGTATGAAACCGAGCGTGACAGCATTGACGGCAAGATCGTTGGTGGCAAGCTGCATTATGCTGGGCTTGTCCTGTCTGACGAGCAATTAGCATTTTTCCGCTATGACGGCGATAGAGACACCATTGGCTGGTACGATGAAAATGGTAATTCAGCTGCGCGAACCCTTATCCGCACGCCCGTTTCCGGCGCGCGCCTATCATCATCTTTCGGCCATCGCAAACATCCAGTTAGCGGCTTTAATGCCATGCATAAAGGTGTTGATTTCGCAGCGCCACGCGGCACGCCAATCATCGCCGCTGGATCGGGCGTGATTCGCGAAGCCGGCTGGAAAGGCAGTTTCGGCCGCTATATCCGAATCAGGCACAATGCCACTTATGATACGGCCTATGCACATATGTCACGCATTGCGCCAAATATCCACCCGGGAACACGGGTGAAACAAGGCGAAATCATCGGATATGTCGGATCAACCGGCAGATCAACCGGCGCGCATCTTCATTATGAAGTGATGGTCAATAACCGGCAGGTAAATCCCATGACGGTTCGCTTGCCAACCGGCGAGCGGATCGATGATCAGCATTTACCAGCCTTTCGACAAACCGTCGCCGCAATTGATCAAGAAGTTTTATCGCACGGCACCATCCGCTTTGCGGGTGACGTGACAATCAAAAACACACAATAACCACGCATAGCTTGCGCTAAATCCGCATCATGCCAGCGATCTTGTCCATTTTGGCTGGCATTCGGTCACTAACGCTAGTAGCGTCAACACCATAACGCAGCCATAAACATGATTCAGGGTAACATATCCATGCAAATTCATGAGCTTTGGCAATATCCAGTCAAGGGGATTGGCGGCAACCAAATGCCTTTGGCCAAGCTGCAGCAAGGTAACTATTTCCCCAATGACCGGCAATTTGCCATTTCAATCGGAGACGAAAAAACCGCCGCCGCCAGCAATGGAACATGGTTTCGTAAAGCGCATTTCCTGCAATTAATGTCACATGAGTTATTGGCTGAATATAGCTGTCGCTATGATGATGCCGCTAATCCCAGATTAGAATTGCTGCATCATGGCACCATATGCCTAAGCATTGATCCGGCAGAGCCAGCCGATTGCCAGCGTTTTGAAGATTTCTTTTTCACCTTGCTTGGCAACAAACTTCGCGGAAAACCGCGTTTGATGAAAATGAAATATCAAGCCTATAGTGACCAATCAACAGCGCTGATCAGCATTGCCAGCAATGCCTCACTTGACGCTTTTGCCGAAGCGACCAACACCAAGCCCGACAGCCGCCGGTTTCGTATCAATATCATTATTGATGGCGACATGCCCTTTGCCGAGGAGGCTTTGATTGGCAAAACATTACGCTGTGGTGATGCGCTGCTATTGGTCAAAGAGTCAATTGGCCGCTGCGCTGCAATCAATGTTGACCCGGTAACGGCCAAACGTAATAAAGAAGATTATGTTTGCTTTATGAAAGCCCATTTTGGCCATAGCAATCTTGGCATTTTTGCCGAGGTGATCAATGGCGGCATAATTCGGGTTGGCGATAGATTTCAGCCAGCCAAAAACAGACCAATTGCCAGCGACTTTGCGTGAATATCATAGGTTTTTAACAGCATTTCCGGGGTTGCAAATCCAGCAAAGATTCGTTTATTAGGATGGCTGATCGATATCTTGATTACCCTGAACCGCCTCGGCAAGCTGTGTCGGAGACAGGTTTGTACGATCTTCTGCACCATTATTGGCAGCCCCATTTTTGGCAGCACCGTTGATGTCAGCCCCATTTTTGGCAGCGCCATTTTTAACGGCACCATCGCGGGGGCTACGCCGCTTTTTTTGGGCAGCATCGGCTGAATCAGCGGCAACATCACCGCTATGAGCCTGCTCTGATGCCCGATTGGTGTTCTCATCAGCCGGCAAAGCAGCCTCATCATTTTCGGCTGCGGGTTCCTGATTACGCCCAGAGTTGTCTGAAGCAGCTTCATCAACGGCGGCATTGGCTTGTTCTTGCTGGCGTTTGGTTTCAGCAACGCCGACAGCCGCTTGATGGAGCCGAAAATAATGATCGGCAAATTGCGAATAGGCCTCAGCCGAAATCCGCTCACCCGATGTCGCCGCGTCATGCGAAAGCGCCATATATTTTTCATGAAGCTGTTGGGCATTGCCCCGCAATTTCACGTCAGGGCCATTCGACTCATAGGATGTGTTGCGGTTTGGCACATGATTATGATTGCCACTCGTATTTCCACGACGGCCACGACCACGGCCGCGTTTGGCGTTTTGAGGTTGTCTCATTGGGTTTGATACCACATTCGTTATTAAAAACGGTTATCGATAAATTTAATCAAAGTCATTTCGGTTGCGGTTAGTCCATTAACGACAGCTCGACATAAAGCCGGTGCAAGCGATCCCATTTAGTTAGGAAAGGCGCTGGCGTATTGGTGACCAAAATCACCCCGCCGCGAATGGCCATACCATAGCGTTGCCTTCATATTAATATCAAGTAAAATATCATCCACTTCACATTTTAATTGAAAGAGCGAGACAGCGCGTGATACCAGCAAGGTCACAATGGCTGTCGCGAATCTGTAAATTCACTTTTTCCGCCGCGGCAGTGACGGCATTTTCCTGCCCGCGCCCGATTTCAACAAACGCCATACCATCCACCGCAAGCACCGCCGCAAGCCGCGGCAAAAGCTGCCTCCAGCACGCCATGCCATCCGTCCCACCATCAAGCGCTGAGGCCGGATCAAAAGATTTCACATCCACCTCAAGCCCATCAATTTCGCCAGTCGGGATATAGGGTGGGTTTGACAAGATCACGTCAAAATCGCCAAGCGAGCCTAAATCATCCGTAAAGCTATGTTCGGCAAACGCGGCGCGGTCACCAAAACCGAGGCTAGCCGCATTGCGCCTGGCCGTTGCCAGCGCATCAGGATTAATATCAATGCCAATACCTTGTGCTTTCGGCAACTCAGATAATAACGCCAAAAGCAAACAGCCGCTTCCCGTGCCAAGATCAAGCAAGCGCAAAGACCGATCCTTAACCGCGTTGCGTGATGCCCATCTTACAGCCGCTTCAATCAATGTTTCTGAATCGGGTCGCGGATCAAGCGTCGATGGCGATACGGCAAAGCGAAGTGACCAAAATTCACGCCAACCGCGAATGCGGCTGATTGGCTCGCCCTCAAGGCGGCGTGCCACCATCGCGGCCAGCCGGTCAGCACAAACCTGATCTATTGGCGCAACATCTTCATGTGGCAAAACAGCGTCATCACGCCCTAAGGCCATGCCAAGAAGACAACGCGCATCCGTCTTGGCACTGGTAATACCGGCCGCGGCAAGGGTTTGCTCGAGACCATAAAGAATGATGCTGGCTTCTTGTTGTGCTGGTGGATCGGTTTTTTCGTGATCAACCGGCGTCACCATTACACCCCTTTAGCAAGCCGCCGTGCCTGATCTTCTGACACCAGCGCGTCGACCACCTCGTCAAGCGCCTCGCCAGTAATGACACGGTCAAGCTTATAAAGCGTGAAATTGATTCGGTGATCGGTAACGCGGCCTTGCGGGAAATTATAGGTGCGGATCCGTTCAGATCGATCGCCCGACCCAACCTGTCCTTTGCGTTCCGCAGCGCGTTCAGCCTCGACCCGCGCCCGTTCAGCATCATAGATTCGCGCGCGCAAAATCTTCATCGCTTTGGCACGGTTCTTGTGTTGTGATTTTTCATCCTGCTGGCTGACAACGATGCCGGTTGGCAAATGCGTGATACGAACCGCCGAGTCAGTTGTATTGACCGATTGTCCTCCAGGCCCAGATGCGCGAAACACGTCGATCCGAAGATCGGATTCATCAATTTGGATATCAACCTCTTCGGCTTCGGGAAGCACGGCAACGGTTGCGGCAGATGTGTGAATACGCCCGCCAGCCTCGGTTTCAGGAACACGCTGCACCCGATGAACACCCGATTCAAATTTCAACCGCGCAAAAACATCCTGCCCCGAAATTGTGGCCGTGGCTTCCTTATAGCCACCAATGCCGGTTTCCGACACTTCCATCACTTCAAATTTCCAGCCATGTTTTGCGGCAAAGCGCTGATACATCGAAAATAGATTTGAAGCAAAAAGCGCTGCTTCGTCACCACCCGTTCCGGCGCGCACCTCAAGAATAGCGTTTCGCGAATCATCCTTGTCTTTTGGCAATAGTAAAAGCTGCAAGGCGGTTTGGGCGTCCGGAAGCTGTTCTTTAAGAAGATCGGCTTCGGCTTGCGCCATTTCCAGCATGTCCGGATCGTCACCTGCCTCGTCAACCATGACAAGTGCATCAGCAAGCTCGGCCTCGATCCGGCGCACCAGCTCAATCTGTTCGCAAACCGGACGAAGGTCAGATAGCTCGCGGGAAAATTGTGCAAGATCTCTATTGCTCATATTGGCCGAGTCCGACAGCCGGTCTTCGACTTCACGGCGGCGTTCAAGTACTTTATCCATTGATGAGTCGAGGCTCATGCCAAAACTCCTTTTAAGTCTAGTTTCAATGACTTTGAATTTGGCAAATCAAACGTCACGGCTGCCAACCGCAAAAGGCTGCTCGCTATGGGGCAAGAAGGCTTTCGGCAATAGCCGCCGCAAGGCCGCTGCAATCGTCCGGATCAAGTGGCAATTCCTGCTGGCTTCCATCGCGAAGATTGCGCAGCTGGACGGTGTTTTTGGCAAGTTCATCACTTCCCATAATCACCGCAGTCCAAATCCCGGCCTTATCGGCCTTTTTCAATTTTTTACCCATCGCGCCGCTTGTTGGCAGATCAATATCAATCCCCGCATCGCGAAGCTGTTCGGCAAGGCGAAACGC
>JADHOU010000091.1 GCA_016778825.1 Candidatus Puniceispirillum sp.
ATCGTTCAGCACCTGCAAAAGATAAAATCCAAACAGCGATGACCCTCGCCCGCGAGATTCTGGGTCTGCCTGATGATTATCGCATCGGCATTGTTCCGGGCTCGGATACGGGCGCGGTTGAGATGGCAATGTGGTCAATCCTTGGCGCGCGTGGCGTTGAACTTTTGGCGTGGGAGGCCTTTGGCAAAGATTGGGTTACCGATGCGGTAAGCCAGTTGAAAATTGATCCGGTGACACATGTTGCCCCTTATGGGCAATTGCCTGATCTGAATGCAGTCGATTTCAATAATGATGTCATTTTCACCTGGAATGGTACCGCGGCTGGCATCAAAGTGCCAAATGGCGATTGGATTCCCGATAATCGTGCCGGTTTGACCATTGCCGATTCAACATCTGCCTGTTTTGCGATGGATTTGCCATGGCAAAAGCTTGATGTTGTGACATTTAGTTTCCAGAAATCGCTTGGCGGTGAGGGTGGGCATGGCGTGCTGATCCTGTCTCCGCGGGCTGTTGAACGGCTTGAGAGCTATACCCCGTCATGGCCAATTCCAAAATTGTTCCGCCTGACCTCTAAGGGCAAATTGAATGAAGGCATTTTTGACGCTGCGACGATCAACACCCCGTCAATGCTGGTCGTTGAAGATGCAATTGACGCGTTGAATTGGGCAAAGTCAATTGGCGGGTTGCCAGCGTTAATCGCGCGGTCAAATGCCAGCCTTGATGCGGTGAAATCATGGGTTGCGAAAACGCCATATTTTGGGTTTCTGGCACAAGATCCAGCGACAATTTCAAACACCGGCATCACCCTGTCGATCACTGATCCTTGTTTTGTCGCGTTAGATGATGCGGCAAAAAAGGCAGTTGCTTCGCGGCTTGAAAAAACCTTGGCAAAAGAAGGGGTTGCGCTTGACGTCGCATCATATCGTGATGCACCTCCCGGGTTACGCATCTGGGCTGGCCCAACGGTTGAGCCAAGTGATATCGAGGCGCTATTGCCGTGGCTGGATTGGGCCTATGCCGAAATCCGGCAAGCCGAATCGGCTGCTGCCTAATCTGCAATATCGACGGCCGCAATCCTGCGGTACCTGTAATTCTGTATTGATATGAATTTTGATTGCCATGAATTGCCCTGTTT
The DNA here is from genome assembly GCA_016778825.1 of Candidatus Puniceispirillum sp. GTDB lineage: Bacteria > Pseudomonadota > Alphaproteobacteria > Puniceispirillales > Puniceispirillaceae > UBA3439. The sequence continues at coordinate 1,136 of JADHOU010000091.1, forward strand.
CTGGGGCCAGCTAATGAATGAGATGAAACCATGCCAAAAGTATTGATTAGTGACAAATTAAGCCCGCGCGCGGCGGCAATTTTTGAAGAACATGGCATTGATGTTGATGTCAAACCGGGGCTTTCACCTGATGAGCTAAAGGCCATTATTGCTGATTATGATGGGCTGGCGATCCGTTCGGCGACCAAGGTTACGGCTGATATTTTGAACGCCGCCACAAATCTGAAAGTCGTTGGCCGTGCTGGGATCGGGGTGGATAATGTCGATATTGCGGCGGCAACCAAACGCGGTGTGATCGTGATGAATACCCCGTATGGCAATGCGGTTACAACTGCCGAACATGCCATTACCTTGATGCTGTCCTTGGCGCGGCAAATTCCCGATGCCAATGAATCCACCAAAGCTGGTAAATGGGAAAAATCACGCTTTATGGGAACCGAAATTACCGGCAAAACATTAGGTCTGATTGGCTGTGGCAATATCGGAACGATTGTTGCTGAGCGCGCGCAAGGCCTGAAAATGCGGGTTATTGGTTATGACCCGTATCTTAGCCCTGAAAATGCGACCCGGCTTGGCATTGAAAAGCTTGAGCTTGATGAATTATTGGCGCGGGCAGATTTTATCACGCTTCACACGCCATTGACCGATGCAACGCGTAATATCATTAGCGCCGATGCGTTGAACAAAACCAAAAAGGGCGTTCGGATTGTCAATTGCGCGCGTGGCGGTCTTGTTGACGAGCTGGCGATGGCGGCAGCATTGAAAAGTGGCCATGTCGCTGGTGCCGCCTTTGATGTGTTTGAGGAAGAACCCGCCACCGATAATGTGCTTTTCGGTTTTGATAATGTCATTGCCACGCCGCATCTTGGTGCCAGCACAACCGAAGCGCAGGAAAAAGTGGCGCTTCAGGTGGCTGAACAAATGGCTGATTATCTGATGAAAGGGGCAGTCACCAACGCCTTGAATATGGCATCTGTTTCAGCCGAAGAAGCCCCGATTCTAAAGCCTTACATGGTGCTTGGTGGCTTGCTTGGCAGCTTTTTGGGGCAGGTCGAAGCCGATGGCATCACCGCGGTGGTAATCGAATTTGACGGCAAGGCAGCCGCGCTAAACCCAGAATCGGTAGTGGCAACAACTTTGGCAGGGCTTCTTGGACCGGCAATGGAATCGGTCAATATGGTCAATGCCGCTGCGGTCGCCTCGTCAAATGGCATTGCCGTATCGACAGTTCGCCATGATCGCCAATGCGACTATGAAACTCTGCTTCGGGTAACAATCTCGCATAAAACAGGTGATCGGACGATCGCCGGAACTTTGGTTGGCGGGAATAAGCCGCGGATTGTCGAGGTGCAGCATATCGCTGTCGAATCAGATTTTCCGCCATATCTTCTGTATCTTCGCAATTATGACAAGCCGGGTTTTATTGGTGATCTTGGCAGCCTCTGTGGCAAGCATGGGATCAATATTGCGACTTTCCATCTTGGGCGGCGTGAAGCTGGCGGCGAGGCGATTGCCCTTGTCGAGATTGATGGCGGCTTGCCCAAAACCATGTTGCCTGAAATTCGCGCGCTGGATCAGGTGGTGCGTGCAGACGCACTGCATTTCGCGCTTGATATTTAATTGCCGATTGTTGCTGGCCGATAGGCCGCGTTTCGGCTGTGGCTATGGCTGGCATGGAATGCTGATAAATTAACCTCTGCCACTGACATGGCAACGTTGCCTTTGCCGCGTGAACTCTGCTATAAACGGCCGCGGTTCATGCGGTCCTTCGGCATGATCTATGGTTTCAAGGTAGGCGAACTTGACCCGTTGCAATGTCGCAACGGCATGGCGTCTTTCCTGTCTTTCGATCTTGATGTCGATCCCCTTGGTGGGACAAAGGTTTTTTCATGGCAAATGTAGCGGTAATTGGTGCGCAATGGGGTGATGAGGGCAAAGGCAAGATTGTCGATTGGTTGTCAAGCCGCGCCGATGTTGTTGTCAGGTTTCAAGGTGGCCATAATGCGGGTCATACGCTTGTCATTGACGGTGTTGAATATAAATTATCGCTTTTGCCATCAGGCATTGTACGGCCGGGAAAATTGTCGGTCATTGGCAATGGTGTTGTGATTGATCCGGCGCATTTGCTCAAGGAAATTGGCATTTTGCGAAGTCAGGGCGCAGCGATCAGTCCGACAAGCCTTTTGGTGTCCGAATCTGCGGCTTTGATCTTGCCGGTTCATCAGGCGGTTGATGCGGCGCGTGAAGCGTTACGCGGTGCTGGTAAAATTGGCACAACCGGTCGCGGTATTGGCCCTGCCTATGAAGATAAAATTGCCCGCCGCGCGATTCGTCTTGGCGATTTGGCCTCCGAAGATGTTCTAACGGAAAAGCTGGCGGCGCTGGTGGCGCATCACAATGTCTGGCTTGCCGCCGCCGAACAGCCGCTTGCCGATGCTGACAAGATGAAGGCCGATCTTTTGGCGATGCGTGACGAACTGCTGACTTATACCGGCCAAAGCTGGCGTTGCCTTGCCGATGCGCGCGCGGCAAATAAGAGGGTTTTGTTTGAAGGTGCCCAAGGGGTGATGCTTGATATCGATCACGGCACTTATCCTTTTGTGACCTCAAGCAATACTGTGGCGGGTCAGGCCGCAACGGGTGCGGGAACCGGTCCAACCGATATCGGATTTGTACTTGGTATTACCAAGGCCTATACAACCCGCGTTGGCAGTGGCCCATTCCCAACCGAGGATTTTGGTGCCGATGGCGACCGTATGGGCGAACGAGGCCGCGAATTTGGCACGGTCACAGGACGCAAGCGGCGTTGTGGCTGGTTTGATTCGGTTATGGTTCGCCAGGCAGGTCATGTTGCGGGCATCACCGGCATGGCTTTGACCAAGCTTGATGTTCTTGATGGGTTTGATGTTTTAAAGATATGCGTTGGCTATCAAATTGACGGCAGCGACAAGGTGTTGGATTATTTCCCGTCCGATGCTGGCGCACAGGCCGCTTGCAAGCCAATTTACGAAGAAATACCTGGCTGGTCAGACAGCACCTATGGCGCGCGTAGCTGGGCTGAATTACCAGCTAATGCGGTCAAATATATTCGCCGTGTTGAAGAGTTGACCAAATTGCCGGTTACGCTGCTATCAACAAGCCCCGAACGCGATGATACGATTCTGGTTCGCGACCCGTTTGAAGGCTAGGCCTCAGCTTCGCTGTGATGCGGCAATAGCTGCATTTCTTCGGCCTTGTCACGAACGGCCTTTTGCAGCTTTTCAAAGGCGCGCACTTCAATTTGGCGAATTCGTTCGCGGCTGACGCTGAATTCGGCGGCCAGATCTTCAAGTGTTAGCGGCGGTTCGGCAAGCCGTCGTGCTTCAAGAATACGTTGTTCGCGCGGGTTTAGCCCCTGCATCGCATCAACCATCAAATTGCGGCGCGCGCCATATTCTTCCTGTTCGGCAAAATTGGTTTCCTGATCAACGCTGTCATCTTCCAGCCAATCTTGCCATTCGCCACTGCCCTCGCCATCGCGGCTAAGCGGCACATTCAAAGACCTGTCATTGCCCGCCATGCGCTGATTCATTGAAATCACTTCAGTTTCGGACACATCTAGCTGGGTGGCGATCTGCGTAACCTGTTCGGGCTTTAGATCGCCATCTTCAATCGCTTGGATCTGTCCTTTAATGCGGCGCAGATTGAAAAACAATTTCTTTTGTCCGGCGGTGGTGCCGATTTTGACCAACGACCATGACCGCAAGATATATTCCTGAATTGCCGCTTTAATCCACCACATGGCATAGGTGGCAAGCCGAAAGCCTTTTTCAGGTTCAAATTTTTTGACCGCATGCATCATGCCAAGATTGCCCTCAGAGATCAAATCGGCAACTGGCAGGCCATAACCGCGGTATCCCATTGCGATTTTGGCGACAAGCCGCAAATGACTGGTCACGAGCTTATGCGCTGCCTTGACGTCGCCTTTGTCTTTCCATGATTTTGCCAGCATATATTCTTCGCCCGGCTCCAGCATTGGAAAGGCGCGAATTTGCTCAAGGTAGCGCGAGAGATTTCCATCTGGGCTAAGCGCCGGAAGCATAGATTTAGCAGCCATTTTCATTTCTCCTCGGGATCGGACTCATATTGTTAGGCATTTTGCGTCACTTTGGCGCGACGCTTTCGCTCTTTGCCTATCTTTCCACGTTTGGATAAAACCATTTAATCGGGGCTAGATTAAGGCTATTTTTTGCAAAACTCTTTTTCAATAATTCTAATTTTCGCACATATAGGCGGTTAAAATCCGAAAATTATGCGCAGTAATTGCAAAAATCAATTCTAGCCAGAAGGATGGGTTTTCCCAGTCGCACGGTCGGAAACAGTGCGTTCCATCAGCGCGATGAGACCCGCCATATCGTCGGGAAGCGGTGTTTCAAAATGCAGAGCCTCGCCGGTAATCGGATGGGCAAAGCCAAGCCGCGCTGCATGCAGTGCCTGACGGCCAAAATCGCGCATCTGTGACAGGCCGGTACGCGCCAGATTATCCGGCATTTGTCCCGAACGTGGTGCCCGTCCATATAATGGGTCGCCGATCACCCCATGATTGATATGCGCCATATGAACACGGATCTGATGTGTTCTGCCAGTTTCAAGACGGCATTCAATATGCGAACCAAAAGGCGGGAAACGGCGCAGCAATTGCCAATGCGTTACCGCGTTACGGCCTTTGGTGGTGATGGCTTGGCGTTTACGGTCATAGCTGGCGCGGCCGATTGGTTGGTCAATCGTGCCATCACGTTCAACACTTGTTCCCCAAACAAGCGCTTGATAGCGCCGGTCAATATCATGCGCGGCAAACATTCCTGTCAGGCCGTGATGCGCCGCATCGGTTTTGGCGACTACCATCGTGCCAGAAGTGTCTTTATCAAGACGGTGAACAATACCTGGCCGCATGACCCCGCCAATGCCGGTAAGCGATGGCCCGCAATGGGCGATCAGCGCATTCACCAAAGTACCAGTTAGCGACCCGGGTGCCGGATGCACAACCAGCCCTACCGGTTTGTTCAGGACAATCAAATGCGAATCTTCAAACAGAATATCAAGTGCGATATTTTCGGCCTTTGGCACCGCATCAACCGGCGATGGCAAAATCAGCGCATAGCTTGCGCCGGGTTTGACCGGTGCTGATGGATCGGTTAGGGTGCGCCCATCTTCGCTTAGCTGCCCATCA
>JADHOU010000092.1 GCA_016778825.1 Candidatus Puniceispirillum sp.
ATTCGCGAATCAGACGCCCGCGCCATCTTGGAAGAAGGCTGTCTTTCTATTCCCGACCAAACGGCCGATGTTGAACGGCCAGCCGAAGTTGAAGTGCGCTATCTTGATGAGGCTGGTGAGATGCAGTCACTTGTTGCTAATGGGCTGCTGGCGGCCTGTGTTCAGCATGAGATTGATCATTTGAATGGCGTGCTGTTTATCGATCATATTTCCCGCTTGAAACGTGATATGATTTTGCGTCGGGTCATGAAGGAAATGCGTCAAACGACATCGCGCAACTAACCGGAGGTCATGCATGACCGCCTCGCATTCAGATGCTGAAATGGCCGATACGCCGCCCCAGAAAGGCGCAAAGCAGCGCATTGTCTTTATGGGCAGCCCAGCCTTTGCCATTCCGACGCTTGATCATCTTGTTAAAACGCATGAGGTTTGCGCTGTCTACAGCCAGCCAGCCAAAAAATCGGGTCGTGGCATGAAAACAACGTCGGTGCCCGTTGCCGCCTATGCTGATGCTGCGGGCCTGCCAATTTTTACCCCTGACAATTTAAAATCTGCCAAAATTCAGGCGCAACTTGCAAGCCATGATGCCGATTTATTCGTTGTTGTTGCCTATGGTCTGTTATTGCCAGCAACTATTTTGGCCATTCCGCGGTTTGGCTGTTTGAATGGGCATGCATCTTTATTGCCACGGTGGCGTGGTGCCGCGCCAATCCAGCGTGCCATCCAAGCCGGTGACAGCGAAACCGGCATTTCGGCAATGATCATGAAAACCGGACTTGATACCGGCCCGGTTGTTGGCGTTCGTAAAACAGCAATCAACAAACATGATAATGCCGCCAGCCTGCATGACCGGTTGGCCGATCTGACCGCAGAATGTCTCGGTGTGGTGATTGATGGTGCGCCAAATAGTTTGGCATCACCAATACCGCAAGCCAATGCCGGCATTATCTATGCTGCTAAAATCAGCTCGGCCGAGGCGATGATTGATTGGCAGCAACCTGCCAATGTTCTTGATTGTCATATCCGTGCTTTTGCACCCTATCCGGGCGCATGGTGTTTTGCGCCAAAAGGCCGATTACGCATTTTAGAGGCAAGCCCGATGGCGATGCCAGCAGTGCCACAAACTGCAGCGCTAAAGACCGCGCCGGCTGGTAGCTTTCTTGGCAAGACTGCCGATGGCGCAATGATAATCGCTTGTGGGCAAGATGCGCTGAAAATCACAAAGGTACAACCGGCGGGAAAAACCAGCATGACGGCAAGTGATTTTCTGAATGGGGCAGCGATGGCGATTGGTGCGTTTTTGCATCCTGAAACCAGCCCAGAAAACATATGACGCGGCGTATTCTGATCACCATTGAGTATGATGGCGGCCCCTTTTCAGGATGGCAGCGTCAGGATAATGCTGATTCGGTTCAAGCTCGGATTGAAGATGCCGCCGCAGCTTTTTTATTGGCACCAGTTACGGTTGCCGGAGCAGGGCGCACCGACTCAGGGGTTCATGCCACCGCGCAGACAGCGCATCTTGACGTCCCCGATAAATTTACCGCCAACAGGGTGATGGAGGCACTGAACGCCCATCTTGTCAGAATGCCGATCAGCATTCGACATGCGGTTGAGGTGCCAGCTGAATTTCATGCCCGATTCAGCGCCATTGGCAGGCGCTATTTATACCGGATTTTGCCGCGCCGCCAACCGCCAGCACTTGATGCTGGACGGGTCTGGCATCACAAACACCCGCTTGATCCAATGGCGATGGCAAGCGCGGCCAAACATTTGCTTGGACGACATGACTTCACCAGCTTTCGGGCAAGCCAATGTCAGGCTGAATCACCCTTGCGGACGCTTGATCGTTTGGATGTTGAAAAGGTTGGTGATGAAATTCACATTCATGCCGAGGCACGGTCATTCCTGCATCACCAAGTGCGCAATATCACTGGAACCTTGGCACTTGTTGGCACGGGGAAATGGTACGCTGATGATTTGAAAACTGCGCTTGCTGCCTGTGACCGCAGTGCGGCTGGTCCAACCGCCCCGCCCGAAGGCTTGTATCTTGTTGGTGTTGATTATCCGCCGATGGCTGGCAGTCGCGATTGAAGCATATAAAGAAGGCTGACATCGATCATGAATGACAGGGCGATGAATCCTGCCGCTACCAAGCCGCCCTTGCCAACGATATCGCGGCCAATGCGCCACAACCAATAGCAGGTCCAGACCGCAACCGGCAAAATCGAAATCATCAGCGTTTGGTCACCGGTCATCACGGTCAGGCTTTGAACAATGCCGCCAAGAAGCTGTTGCAGATTTTCGATCCATAAAAATGGCACGATAAACGGTAATAACTTATCTGGTCGGCCAAGCGCTTTTAATAACAGATTGATCAAAAGTACCAGCATGACAACGCCAATCAACTGTAAAAGCAGCGCTGCAAAAAATAGGTTTGGAGTCGCCTCAAGCCCGGGATAAATCGTAACCAAAAGCGTAAAGACAATCGATGCTGCAATTGCCTGCCAAACCCCCGCTGCTGATGTGTCATAGCTGCCAATTGCTGGCTTTCGGCCAAGCATGACAAGCAATGTCACCCGAATCAGTACGAACAGGCTTGATGGTGATAGATTGGGCAATGATGCCATTTAAGATTCACCCTTAAAAAAACGAACCAGCATTTCATGATAGATTTTTGCAAGCTGGTCGATGTCAGCTGCGTCAACATGCTCATCGACTTGATGCATGGTTTGACCAACAAGGCCAAATTCGGCAACGGGACAGATATTTGTGATAAAGCGCGCATCCGATGTGCCGCCACTTGTTGACAGAACTGGCTTTTGCCCTGTGACCGATTCAATCGCTGTCTGCATTAATGCAGTAAAGCTGCCGACAGGCGTTACAAAGGGCTGTGCCGAGGCACGCCATGTCGCTGCCCATTCGCCGCCAACACGGTTGAAATGCTCTTCCAGCCAGCCAATTAAATCATCTGATTTATGTTCAGTGTTAAACCGGATATTGAACTTGGCCGATACGGATGCGGGAATGACATTGCCAGCCTCATTGCCAGTATCAATGCTTGTCACATTCGCGGTTGACGGGTCAAAATAATCATTGCCGCCATCAAGCGCGGTGCCATTCACCGGTGCCAACATTGCGATCAGCCGGGTAATCGGGTTATCGGCCAGATGCGGATAGGCAACATGGCCTTGCACCCCATCAACGCGTAATTGGCAGGACAGGCTGCCACGGCGGCCATTTTTAATCACATCGCCAAGACGTGATGGATTGGTTGGCTCACCGACAACGCACACATCTGGCACCTGATCATTTGCCTGTAACCATTCAACCACCTTAACCGTGCCAAAATCAGCATCGCCTTCTTCATCACCGGTGATGATAAAGCTGATTGATCCGGTATCATCGGTACCGTTAAGGGCGGATACGGCGGCAACAAAAGCGGCGATGCCGCCTTTCATATCAGCCGCACCACGGCCATATAATTTGCCATCAACAAGCATGCCGCCAAAAGGATCATGCTGCCATTGCGCGGCATCACCAACTGGCACAACATCAGTATGCCCCGCAAAGGCGAAATGAGGTCCACCTGTCCCACGGCGTGCAAACAGATTATCAATCCGCTTTTCCCCAGTGCCAAAAGGTAATCTTGTGCAGTCAAAACCGAGCTTGGTGAATTCATCTTGCAACAGATCAAGCGCCCCGCCTTCAATCGGTGTTACCGAAGGGCAGCGCACAAGTCTTTGTGCAAGTTGAACCGCATAGGATGGCATGATTTTAATCTCTCAAAAGATCATTTACAGATGTTTTTGAACGGGTCTTTTCGTCAACTTTTTTGATGATTACGGCGCAATATAGCGACGGGCCAGGTGATCCATCGGCCAATGGCTTGCCGGGAAGGCTGCCAGGCACAACAACTGAATAGGCTGGTACGCGGCCAATATGCACTTCACCGGTTACCCGATCGACAATTTTAGTCGAAGCGCCAATAAACACACCCATCGACAAAACCGCACCGGTTTCAACAACCACACCTTCAACAACTTCTGAACGGGCACCGATAAAGCAATCATCTTCAATGATAACTGGTCCAGCCTGCAATGGTTCCAAGACCCCGCCAATTCCAGCCCCGCCTGACAGATGTACATTCTTGCCAATCTGCGCGCATGATCCAACCGTTGCCCATGTATCAACCATTGTTCCGCTGCCAACATAGGCACCAAGATTCACAAAGCTTGGCATCAAGACGGCATTTGGTGCGATAAAGGCAGAATGACGAACAATAGAGCCCGGCACGGCGCGGAAACCGGCTTCGCGGAAACGCGCTTCATCCCAGCCGCTAAATTTTGGTGGCACCTTGTCCCACCAAACAGATTCGCCAGCACCTTCAAAGATGGTTCCGCTTGGGATGGTTTGCATGTCATTTAGACGGAATGATAAAAGCACTGCTTTCTTCAGCCATTGATTCACCGTCCATTGGTGATCGCCAGCTGGCTCGGCGACACGCGCCGTTCCGGAATCAAGCAAAGCAAGCGCAGCTGCAACAGCGTCACGAACTGCCCCTGTGGTCGAGGCATTTACCGCATCACGATTGTCCCATGCGGCGTTGATTTCGGTTTCAAGTTGCGCCAAATCCATGCTTTTTCTCCTTATATTTGACAGGTGAATTGCCCGCCCTTGTCGTTATAGCGTTTACCGGCCTATGCGTCCATAATGCCGTCACTTCAGTATTTTTATTGATCACCCAGCAAGGGCAAGCGAGCGCAAAAACCCCTTTAGGTCATCGGCTTTAAAATGCACATAAGCTTCATCCGAGCCGCGATTAGCCCATTCAATATCACTCGCCAGCCAAACCGTACGCATGCCAAGCGCGGCGGCAGGCTGTAGATTGGCGGCCATATCTTCGATCATGACCGCACCATTCGGGTCAATGTTGGTCTGTTTTAAAAAACAATCAAAGGCATATTGATCCGGCTTGGGAATATAGTCGGCGGCAACAATATCAAAAATCTGATCAAAATGATGGCGAACACCATAGGCCGATAGAATATTTTCCGCATGCGGGACTGTTCCGTTGGTGAAAATATGTTTCCGCCCGGGCAAAGCGCTTAACATGGAATCAAGCTCTTTGTCATGGTCAAGATCACTAACATCAATATCATGAACATAATCAAGATAGACTTTGGGCTGGATGTTTTCTTCGCTCATCATGCCGCGCATGGTGGTTCCATAGCGGTGAAATAAATCCTTTTGAATCACCCGCGCATCATCATCTGCAACATTATAATGCGCCGCAACAAATTCGGTAATCCGAACTGATACACGGCGAAAAAGATTTGTTTTGGCCGGATAGATGGTGTTATCGAGATCAAAAATCCAGTCACCGATTGATTGGGTTGGAAAAGCAGCGGTCATAATTGTTATCATTCTTCCTAATCAAAAATAGATTAATCGGCGGTGATCATGGTTCCCATACCATGTTCGGTGAATAATTCTACAAGAAGTGCATGCGGTGCGCGGCCATCCATGATCACCGCGCCTTCAGCGCCGCCTTGAACAGCATCAATACAGGTTTTAACTTTTGGAATCATGCCGCCAGAAACCGTACCATCATGGATCAAAGCTTCGGCTTGGCCAATCGTCAGGCTGCTAATCAATTTGCCGTTCTTGTCCAAAACACCTGTTACATCGGTAAGCATTAACATGCGCGTCGCATTCAATGCCGCGGCAATGGCACCGGCTGCGGTATCGGCATTGATATTATAGGTCTTGCCATCTTCGCCGCTGCCAACCGGTGCAACGACCGGAATCAAATGATGCTGCATCAGCGCATTTAATACAGTCACATCAACATGTGACGGCTCGCCGACAAAGCCAAGATCAACTGCTTGCTGAATCGCACTGTCGCTGGCTTTTGCCACCGCCATCAATTTGCGTGCAGTAATCAGCCCGCCATCCTTGCCAGACACACCAACGGCGCGTCCCCCGGCACCAGCAATCGCGGCGACAAGCGCCTTGTTGATGCCGCCAGCAAGAACCATTTCAACAACCGAAATCGTGGCCTCATCGGTGACGCGCAGACCATCAATAAAGCTTGATTCGATTTGCAATTTTTTCAGCATTTCGCCAATTTGTGGTCCGCCGCCATGCACCACAACCGGTCTTGTGCCAACCTGATCCAGCAAAGCGATATCGGCGGCAAACGCATTCACATAATCAGCCTTGCCCATCGCATGGCCGCCAAATTTAATCAGGATGGTTTTGCCAGAATAGCGGCGCATAAACGGAAGCGCCTCGATAAGCATT
>JADHOU010000093.1 GCA_016778825.1 Candidatus Puniceispirillum sp.
TGCCGATTTCATCAGCGATATTGATGCTGCCATCGGTGCTCATATGGCGAAGTTCTTCGACCTTTCCCTCAAGATTGGCAATCGGTTTTTCAAAATCAAGAAAATGTCTCATTTTGGGGTCATTCCATTCTGCGTCAGGGCAACGCGCATTTCGAACTATCGCGAATTGTAACTTTAGAGGCAGTTTATCTATCTTGACGGCGACTGGCAAGCGGATGCGCCGATGCCACCAATCCGGCAAGCCGGTCGGGGCGGCTTGCGGTATAGATTTGTGTTGTTGAAATATCGGCATGGCCAAGAAGGCTTTGCAAACTGCGAAGATCGGCACCGCGATTCAGCATATGTGTCGCAAAAGAATGGCGCAATTTATGCGGACTAACCCGCGCCGCATCAATATCTGCCGCAATGGCCAACTTTTTCAGCATCTGCGCAAATTGATGGCGGGTCATCGCCAAACCATCATCCGACGGAAACATGAAATCAGACAAAACAAAACCAGCATTACCATCACGGCATTCGATCCAGCGTGCCGCTGCTGCCCGCGCCGTATCGCCAAGCGGGACAACTCGTTCACGTCCGCCTTTTCCGGTGACCAGAATCACTTCAGGATTGCGCCTGAATTGCGAAACCAGAAGGCCAACCAATTCAGAAACGCGAAGCCCTGTTGCATATAAAATTTCCAACATCGCCAAGGCACGCAATGCCGCCAGTTCAGGAGTCATGGCTGCGGCGGCTTTAAGCAGGCGGATGACCTCGGCTTCGCTCAGGCTTTTGGGAAGTGAGGCCGGCAAAGACGGATTATCGATCCAGCGGGTTGGGTTATCCGACCGAAGCCCATCTTCGACAGCCCAGCCCATAAATTGACGTAACGCGCTGAGCCGCCTTGCAACCGACCGCGGGGATAATTGGCGTAGATGCCACCATCCAATAACCGCCCGTAATTCATCTGCATTGCATGCCACAAGTGTCTGGCCATTTTTGGCAAGACCCATCTGGCAATCAAAAAGATCGCGCCGATAGGCGGCAAGCGTATTTGGTGACGCTGCCCGCATGGCCGAAATGGCCTGAAGAAACCCGTCAATAAGCGGGTCATGCTGATCGGCGGTTTTGCCGATGCTAGCTTTGCGTGCCATCGGGTATCATCGCAGCCAAACGCTGCATTAAATGCGCCGCAATAATTTCATGGGCGAAAGCTTTGGCAACGCCACCCTGTCCGATCAAATCAAGCGCGCGGATCACCGCGGCCAAATCTGCCGGATTGGTTTTTTCAAGCGCCACATCATGCAAAAGCCAATTGGCAAGAAGCACGGTCTCGGCAACATGACGCGCCTCTGCCGCGGCCGTGACCGCCTTTAGCAATAGCGGCGGCAAGCCGGCAAAGCCCTGACCCGATACAGGTGCATTTTTCACAAGATCAAGCCAATCCTGTTCATCCACCGCCACACCAGCAGCCTCAAGAACAGGCAGAATATGCCACATATTCAACGCGCTGATCACATTTGTATCAACCGCATCGCCCGACAGCCCACGCAGTAATTCAGCGGCCTTCAGCGCCTCGCCATTGCCCGCAAAAGCGGCAAGCGTTGTGGTGTCATTCGGCTGGTTAATCGCCAGCAGAAACGCCATTTTCGGCGCTACATCCAGATCATCAAACCGCATATTGGCCGCCACTGCTTCATCAGCAAGCGCATTCCGCACCAATTCGGCGTAAAGCGGCAACATCACCGCGCCATTGCCGCCATTGATTTCAGCCTTAATCGCCTTTGCCACCCGCGCCAACCGATCGGTCTGCGTATCGGCATCAAGTGCCCGCCATGCAAGCGCGGTGGTAAGCGCATCACCCTTGCCATCAAGCTGCGCCAATGCCAATTGCGGATCATTATTTTCCTGTCCGGCACTGCGCCATAATTTGCCAGCCTGACGATGCGTGATCAGCCCGCGATTCAACCCATTAAAGGTTGAAACCATGCGGGCATCCGGCCCCAAAAATTTCAATTTTATAACGGTTTCGGCCATTTGTTTTGGCAGAACGGCAAGTCCTTCAAGCGGGATTGGCCGGTTCGCCACATCCATCAACACGATATGCGCCGAATCAAACTTGGCCGGATCGAGCTTGGCCAGATCGGTGGGCGTCGTTAGATTATTGTTCAAAACCTCATTCACAAGGCCGAAAAAGATCGGATCATCAACACCATTTGCAGCCAGAATATCAGCCGCAAATCGCGCCCCGCCCGTTTTGCCCTGAACCGCCTGACAGATCACATTTGATTTATGCCAAAACGGATCCATTGTCTGGGTGATCTGACGGCTGACAATGCTGCATGCCGCAACATCATCACGGATCATCAGATAATGTTCAATTAGCCAGCGTCGCCAATCAGCCCATTTTTCAGCTTCGGGAAGCTGCGCCGCAAGCAAGGCAAGATCACTTGATCTGCCACCATTTGCCAGAAAGGCCAAGCGCGCCTCGACAAGGTCGGCAGCGACATTGTTTGCCCCGCTTGGCGGCACTGATTGCCGAGCCACAACTTCATAGGCGAGTGCGGTAACCGCCTTTGACTGGCTGGCGATTGCTGATTTCTGCAGTAGGAACACCGCATCACGAGCCGAGGTTCCACGCCAGATCAGGCTGTCAAGCTGGCTATTGCCCGTATTGCCAACACCAATCGCCGCAAGCCCGACATCCGAAATATTCCGGCGGCCAATTTTGGCACTGCTGTAAACATCATTTGTTACCAGACCATCAATTGGTGCTGTCTGGCTGGCGGTTGCCGCTGCTGGCAGGTCAGTTTCAACTGATTCGGTTGGCGTATCTAGCGCCTGATCAGAAGGTCCGGCAATGATGGTCGGGTTTGTTTTAGGTTGTTCGGCATCATCGACGGCCAAGGCCTTATCAATCGCTTGGTCAATATTCAGCGGGCTGTTGGCCGCAATTTGGCCGCTATCAGCTGGCGTTGGCGCGATTGACAGCAAATTGACCGGTTCGCCTTGCTGGGCGGCGGCTGGCAATAGACCAGCGCCCAACCAAACCGATGCCATTAAAAACGAAAGCGCCAAACGCGAGCGATTCAACAAACGCGAATATGAAAGACCCGAATTTGATCGGCGCAAAATATCAAGCTTATTTTGGCAGCGTTTCATTGGAAATAACCTTGTTAATGGCAACGGTTGGGGCAGGGATTTGCCAATTTGACAATACAACAAGACCCACAGCAAAAAGTCCTGCTAGCAGCAAAAATATAATCGAAATCCGTGTCATATCTTTTCCATATCCCCTTAGTCATTTCAGGCCATTTTTAAAGCCATTTTTGGGTTGGCACGTCTGGCCTCAATACTCAGCCGCGCTTATTTTGACCCATCCCATCTTAGCCGATTTCAATTGGAGCTATTTCCACCCAAGGGATGAAAGACTGAAAACAACCACATGATGTTAACGCCAGAAATCGCTTCTGGTTTCAAAAACAAGTTCTTTATGACAATATTATGTCGGCAATTAGGCAAAGTCACAAGACACGTCATATTTTTACCGCCTTTTTTGCGAAATTGTCAGGCGGCAAGGCCGCTTCTTCTATTCCCCTTGACCATTTGCATCGCTATGCTAGCCCACATGAAAGCTTCGCCAAAACCAGCGCCCCGAAAACCAAAACCAGCCGCAGAACTTGCTGGCTCGATTGCCGCACGGCTTAACCGGTCGGTGGTGCTTGTCGGCCTAATGGGAAGCGGTAAATCAGCCGTCGGGCGGCGCACCGCAAAACAGCTTGGGATTGGGTTCAAGGACAGTGACCAGTTGATCGTCAAGGCCGCTGGTATCAGCATTGCCGAAATTTTTGAGCTTGCCGGTGAAGTGAAATTTCGTGAAATGGAACGAAAGACGCTTGGCAATCTGGCATTGGCATCACCGCAAATCATTGCCACTGGCGGCGGGGCTTTTTGTCATGACGCCACCGCCGATCTGCTTTTGCATCATACATTAACCATTTGGCTAAAGGCATCGCCAGCGACATTGCTGTCACGCATTGGCAATACAAAAACGCGGCCATTGCTGCATAATGGTGACCCGCTGGCAACGCTCACGCGCCTCGATGAACAGCGTGCACCCTTCTATCAAAAAGCCCATATACATCTCGTTACTGATGGATTATCAACATATAAAGCGATGATGGCGCTACTTCACGCGCTTGACAGTCATCTGCCAAGGCAGTAGGTGACTTTAAACATGCAACAAGAAACATTAACCGTCGGTCTTGGTCAGCGCGCCTATGACATTGTCATTGGTCCTGATCTGATTGATCGGGCCGGATCAATTCTTGGCCCGATCGCGGCCAATCGTCATATCATCATCGTTAGCGACAGAACCGTTGCCACACTTCATCTTGACCGTCTAACGGCAGGATTAAAAAGCACCGCGCGCGCGATTGACCATTTTGTCGTCGCCGCTGGTGAAGCCAGCAAATCAATGACCGTTCTGGCAAAGCTGCTTGATGATATTCTGGCTGTTGGCGTCGATCGGTCGGTATTGCTGATTGCCTTTGGTGGCGGGGTTGTTGGTGATCTGGCTGGCTTTGCCGCCGCCAGCCTGTTGCGCGGCGTTGATTTTATTCAAATTCCAACAAGCCTTTTGGCGCAGGTTGATAGTTCAGTTGGTGGTAAAACCGGCGTGAATGCCGCTTCGGGGAAAAATCTGATTGGTGCTTTTTACCAGCCAAAGGCCGTGCTTGCCGATACCAGCCTTTTGGCAAGCTTGCCAAATCGGGAATTGCGCGCAGGCTATGCGGAAATGGTCAAATATGGGCTTTTGGGCGACGCCACATTTTTTGACTGGCTTGACGCCCATAGCAGCGCTGTTCTGGCATTAGAACCCGCCGCAATCATGCATGCCATCCATACATCATGCAGTGCCAAAGCACGTATTGTCGAAGCCGATGAACGCGAAGCTGGAAAACGCGCCTTGTTAAATCTTGGCCATACTTTTGCGCATGCTTTTGAAGCTGAAGCCGGATATAATGGAAGCCTGCTTCATGGCGAAGCGGTTGCCGCTGGCATGGGGCTAGCTTTTGATCTGTCGGTTGATTTGGGATTTTGTGCGCCCGATGATGCGGCAAGGTGCAAAGCGCATCTTCGCGCGGTTGGTCTTCCTGCCGGACAAGCTGATCTTGCCGCTGGTAACGCTGCACCAAGCAAGCTTATTGCCCATATGAAACATGATAAGAAAATGCGTGACGGCCGAATGTATTTCATTCTAGTCAACGCCATTGGTGATGCCTTTGTCAGCGGCGATGTGCCGTCAGACGCTGTTGAAACCCTACTTCAACGAGGTGCAAATGCTGTCTAGCCTGTGGCTTTTAGCATTAATCATTTTGCTGCTGATTATCGCTTCGGCCTTTTTTTCAAGTGCCGAAACCGCATTGACCGCAGCGTCGGATGCGCGGATGCGCCAATTGGCAAGCAAAGGCAATGAACGCGCCCGCACGGTCGAGGCATTGCGTGCCAATCGTGAAGGGCTGATCGGGTCGATCCTGATTGGCAATAATGCGGTCAATGTTCTTGGCTCGGCCTTGGCAACAAGCATTGCCATCTCGCTCTTTGGCGAGGGCGGTCTTGTGTGGGCAACAATTGCCATGACCGTGCTTTTGGTCGTTTTTGCCGAAGTGATGCCGAAAACCTATGCTTTTACCTATGCTGATCAATATTCGTTGCGCATTGCCCCAACCCTTTTATGGGTGGTGCGTTTGCTCAGCCCACTGTCGTTTGGCATCCGCTTTTTGGCAAGCCAGATGATCCGGCCAAACCCGAATGGCGATCAAGACCGCGAAGAAGAATTGCGTGGCCTGATTGAATTGCAGGGCGATAATGGCAATGCCGATGATCGTGAGCGCAAAGCCATGCTGTCATCAATCCTGGATCTGAACGAATTATCAGTCGAACAGATCATGACGCATCGTGGCACGGTAAGCATGGTCAATGCCGATGATAATATCGAAGATATCTTGCGTTTTGTCCTTGGATCACCGCACACGCGCCATCCGGTTTTTTCGGGCAAGCCTGACAATATTATTGGCGTTCTCCATGTCAAAGATTTGCTTCGGGCGCTTGGCGAGGTCGAATCTTCAGGCAAAAAACCGCTGTTGCCGCAATTGGTGCAGAATATCGCCAGTGACGCCTATTTCATTCCCGAAACCACCTTGCTGTTTGACCAGTTGCAGGCGTTTCGGACACGGCGCGAACATTTTGCTGTTGTTGTTGATGAATATGGTGATTTCAGGG
>JADHOU010000094.1 GCA_016778825.1 Candidatus Puniceispirillum sp.
TGTTGATACTGGCGCGCCAATCACGGTTCCTGTTGGGCCTGAAACCCTTGGCCGTATCTTGAATGTTATCGGCGAGCCTGTTGATGAAGGCCCGCCGGTTAAATCAAAGAAATATTATCCAATTCACCGCGCCGCGCCTGACTATGTTGATCAGTCAACTGAAGCTGAAATTCTGGTAACAGGCATTAAGGTTGTCGATCTTCTCGCCCCTTATGCCAAAGGTGGTAAGATTGGTCTGTTTGGTGGTGCTGGTGTTGGTAAAACTGTTTTGATCATGGAATTGATCAACAACGTTGCCAAGGCACATGGTGGTTATTCAGTGTTTGCTGGTGTTGGTGAACGTACGCGTGAAGGTAACGATCTCTATCATGAGATGGTTGAATCAGGCGTTATAAAAACTGACGGCCCGGGTTCAAAAGCTGCGCTTGTTTACGGACAGATGAATGAACCTCCAGGTGCGCGTTCACGTGTTGCCTTGACCGGTTTGACCTTGGCTGAATATTTCCGTGACGAAGAAGGCCAGGACGTGCTGTTCTTCGTTGATAACATCTTCCGCTTTACACAGGCTGGTTCTGAAGTGTCTGCGCTTCTTGGCCGTATCCCATCTGCGGTGGGTTATCAGCCAACATTGGCAACCGACATGGGCGCCCTTCAAGAGCGGATTACAACAACAAATAAAGGCTCAATCACATCGGTTCAGGCGATTTATGTTCCTGCCGATGACTTGACCGATCCGGCACCGGCAGCATCATTTGCCCATCTTGATGCTACCACTGTTTTGTCACGTCAGATTGCCGAGCTTGGTATTTATCCTGCAGTTGACCCGCTTGATTCATCATCACGCATGCTTGATCCGCGGATTGTTGGTGAGCATCACTATAATATCGCGCGTAAAGTTCAAGAAGTGTTGCAGCAATATAAGTCACTTCAGGACATCATCGCCATTCTTGGTATGGATGAATTGTCAGAAGAAGATAAGCTGACCGTAGCGCGCGCCCGGAAAATTCAGCGCTTCTTGTCACAGCCATTCCATGTTGCCGAAGTCTTTACCGGCGCACCTGGCAAGCTTGTCAGCCTCGAAGACACAATCGCTGGCTTTGAAGGCATCTTGAAGGGCGAATATGACCATCTTCCAGAAGCTGCCTTCTATCTTGTTGGCACGATTGAAGAGGCCATCGAAAAAGGCAAGAAACTCACTCAGGATGCTGCCTAACGGCATCACCCCTGTTCGATCCAGCATAAGGATGCGCTAGCATGGCTGAAACGACACAATTGGAACTGGTAACGCCAGCTCGCATCATGGCTCAGAAATCTGTGCAGATGGTTGTTGCACCGGGCGTTGAGGGTCTGTTTGGTGTGCTGCCACGGCACGCACCATTGCTTGCTGATCTGACACGCGGCATCGTCGAAGTGCATGAAGATGGCAAAGTCACTGATCGCTTTATGATTGATGGCGGTCTTGCTGATGTATCGGGCGAATCGGTGACGATTCTTGCCGAACGTGCCATTGATCTTGGCAGTGCTGATGCGGCGGCGCTGAAAGAAAAAGCGGCCAATGCAAATGAGGCGGAAGCCGCGTTTTTGAATGCGGTGATCGAAGCGCTCTAGCCTTTATTCGTCGAATAAAAAACGGGGCTGCTAAAATATTGGCGACCCTTTTTTATGGTGTGTTTATGGCATGGCGGCGGCTAGACGAAACTGGAAAAGGCCTTTAGCACATCATCATAGACATCGCGTTTGAACGGCACCGCCAGATTGACCAATTCACGCGGTTCTAGCCAGCGCCATTCGCAAAATTCGGGTTCGGCGGTGTTGATGTTTATGTCTTCATCCTTGCCGGTAAAGCGAAGTGCCATCCATTTTTGTTTCTGACCCTTATATTGGCCATGCCATAGCCGGTCCGCAAGCGGCAGCGGAATATCGTAATAAAGCCACGCATCATGCTCGCACAGCAATTCAGCTGAAGATGTGCCAATTTCCTCGCCCATTTCGCGCATACAGGCATCAATTACCGTTTCGCCCGGGTCGATTCCGCCTTGCGGCATTTGCCATGCTTCTGCGCGGCCGTCGATGCGGCGACCCCCAAAAATCTCCTTGGCGTCATTGATTAAAAAGATGCCAACGCAGGGCCGGTAGGGCCGTTCATCATAGGGAATGGCACGCATGATTAAGATCCGGATTTCACATCAGTAAAAATAGAGACGCCGCGAATCAAATCAAGTGCACGCGCAAGTTGATAATCAATCTTTGACTGGTCAGTGGCTGGCGTAACATCGGCTTTTTCGGCATCGGCTGGTTCGCCTTCTTTGCCATCCTTGGCATTATCAAGAGCGCCTTTCAAATCTTCTTCGCGCGTATCACCACCATCCAAAGTTTCAATCCGTGCCAATGCCACCTCGATATCGGGGCTAATTCCTGTAGCCTGAATTGAAACGCCTGATGGGGTGTAATAACGCGCTGTGGTCAACCGCATGGCGCTATTGCCTGAAACTGGAATCACCGTTTGCACCGACCCTTTTCCAAATGAACGCGTGCCAAGAAGAACCGCACGGCGGTGATCTTTTAACGCCCCAGCAACAATTTCAGATGCTGATGCCGATCCTGAATTGATCAGCACCACAAGGGGAAGGCCGTTGGCAATATCCCCCGGCCGGGCATAAGCACGGCTGGCATTTTCGGCATGGCGGCCGCGTGTTGAGACAATTTCGCCCTTTTCAAGAAACGCATCACTTACCGAAATGGCTTCATTCAGTAAACCGCCCGGATTGTTGCGTAAATCCAGGACAAAGCCTTTCAAATCTTGGCCATGTTCACGGAACATTTTGTCAATTTCTTTGGTCAGGCCGGGTGTGGTCTGTTCAGAAAAAGTGGTGATTCTCAAATAGCCAATACCGTCAAACATTTTGGCGCGTACCGAACGGATTTTGATCGTGTCGCGTTTGAGGCTAACGTCAAATGGGTCTTTGGCCCCCCGTTTGATTGTAACCGTAACGCTTGAGCCAACTTCGCCGCGTAACCGGTCAACTGCATCGCTTAGGGTCATGCCGCGAATTGGTTCATCATTAACGGCGATGATCAAATCTTCGGGTTGTAATCCGGCTTTGGCGGCTGGCGTGTCATCAATTGGCGACACGATCTTGATCACACCATCCTCCATGGTGATTTCAATCCCAAGCCCGCCAAATTTGCCTTTGGTCTGAACTTGCATATCGCTGAAATGATCATTGTTCAGAAATGACGAATGGGGATCAAGCGAGGTCAGCATGCCATTGATGGCCGCTTCGACAAGATCTTTTTCGTCAACTTCATCAACATAGCTCTCACGAACACGCTGAAAGATATCGCCAAAAAGCCCAAGCTGGCGATATACCGCATCATTCTTGCCTGATTGGGCAATTGTCAGGGTGGGGATCGCCAAACCGGCAATCACCGCGCCGCAAATAAATGGCAAGGCAGCATAACGCATGCGTCGCCCCTGCGTTAAAAGAAAGCTGACGATTTGCATTTATGACTGCTCCTAATATCCCATAAACATATGTAACCCAAAACCATATTCACCAAGGTGGCGTGAATAACCCAACGCTATTTTCTTATATCACGGCCTGCTTATCGTGCCAGTCAATGCCGTTGCATACAACCCCAACCAGCCCGCTCATTTCCAAAGATTGCGCAAGATCATGGCAAGATTGCGTTATGACCAAGTGCGCTTATGGCTTTTGGGGTGATAAAAGACAGTTTCCGGTCATTAATGGCGGCTTGGCAATGCCCATCATGGCAAGCAAGCTTGGCGCAAGGTCGGCAAGCCGACCATTGGCAATATGTGTGTTGGCATGACCATTGACCAAAATCAATGGCACAAGATTGGTGGTGTGGGCGGTATGCGGTGACGTGGCCACGCAATCCCACATTAATTCGCAATTGCCATGATCGGCGGTTAGCAGCATTTGCCCACCAGAATCCCCAAGCGCCTCAACCAATTGACCAACACAGTGATCGACGGTTTCAACCGCGCGAATGGCGGCTTGAAGATCACCTGTATGACCAACCATGTCAGGATTGGCAAAATTGATAATCAACAAATCATGAGCCTTGGCATGAAGGCTGGTAAGCGCGGTTTGCAAAATACCATGAGCGCTCATTTCGGGTTGCAGATCATAGGTTGAAACCGATGGTGAGGCGACCATTTCCCGATCTTCGCCCGGTTGCAGTGCCTCTTCGCCACCATTGAAGAAAAAAGTTACATGCGGGTATTTTTCGGTTTCGGCAAGCCGTAGCTGGCGTTTGCCGGCACGCGCCACGACCTCGCCAAGCGTGTCATGCAATGCCAATGGCGGATAGAGCGTCACCATATGATCATCAAGCGATTTCGAATAGCTGGTCATGCCTGCCACGCCAACAAAAGTGACCGGCTGGGTGGTGCAGCCAGTGCTGGCCGGATCACAAAAACAATTCAACAGCTGGCGGGCGCGATCGGCGCGGAAATTCATCATCACGATGCCATCGCCATCCCGCATGCCCTGATAGCCGTCAATCACGGTTGGGGTGATGAATTCATCACCCTCACCACGCCCATAGCCCGCCTCAAGCGCCGTTAGCGCATCAATGGCGAAGATTGGTGCGCATGCGCCGGCAATGGCGTCATAGGCGGCCTGTGTGCGCTGCCAGCGGCGATCACGATCCATGGCGAAATAGCGGCCGATTAGGCTGGCGATAAAGGCACCTTTTGGCAAGGCAGCCACAAAATCGGGCAAAGCCTGTTTTGCGGCTTGAGGTAATGTATCACGACCATCGGTAAAGCCATGCACAGCCACCGGAACGCCAGCCGCAACCAGCCCTGTTATGACAGCTAAAAAATGGTCTTGGTGCGCATGCACGCCGCCCGGTGATAAAAGCCCCATGACATGCGCCGTGCCGCCCGATGCTCGCAGCTTTGCTGCAAGCGCGATAAGATCGGGATGCGCTGCCAGCGACCCATCTTTGACGGCGGCGTTCAGGCGCGGCAAATCCTGCATCACCACGCGGCCTGCGCCAATATTCATATGCCCAACTTCGGAATTACCAACCTGTCCATCGGGCAAGCCAACATCAGCGCCAGATGCGGCAAGAAAGCTATGTGGCTGGCGTGCCATCAGCGTGTCAAACACTGGCGTTTTTGCAAGCGCAACGGCGTTATGTTCGGGCTCGGCACGATGACCCCAGCCATCCATGATGCACAGGACAACCGGGCCGTGCGAGGGGTAATAAGTGATCATAACGATCTTATAATCTCAGCATTGATCGATGTACAGTTAAACTGTGCTGCTCCCATAAACAGGGCGTTTTACCGTAAACCAAGCGGTTAAAGAGGGTTGCCAAAATAATAAGGGCTGGCGCGGCACCAAGGCGCGATGGCGAGCCGGTTAATCGCCACGATGATAGGGATGCCCCGCCAAAATTGAGCTTGCTCGATAAAGCTGTTCGGCAAGCATGGCTCGAAACAGCATATGTGGCCATGTGGCACGGCCAAAGGAAATGCTGCGTTCGGCCTTTTGGCACATCACATCAGCATGGCCATCAGCCCCGCCAATGGCAAAACAGGCTGCCGCAAAACCGCTATCACGCCATGTGCCGATCAAGGCAGCCAGATCTTCAGATGAATGATCCTTGCCGCGTGGGTCAAGAACCGCCAATGCAGCGCCAACAGGCATGGCGCGCAACAGACGGCTGGATTCATCATCGGTTCGTTTTTGGCCGGGGGGAAATTTGGATTCAACTTCAATAAGGCTGCCGCCTTGCGGCAAGCGCGATAACCAGCTTTGCGTCAGTGTATTTTCAGGCGACGCGCGACCCTTACCAACGGCGAGAATAAACAGCTGCATTGATCGGCTCCGATTCGCCTTCTGCCCTTTGGGCGATGCGTTTAGGCGTCGCTGCCAACCTTGACAATTTCGGCCGACATATCATCGACCCACATCCGCTCAAGTCCGTAAAAGTCACGCACTTCAGGACGGAAAATATGAACGATCACATCATTGGCATCAAGCAGCACCCAATCAGCTTGTCGCAGACCCTCCAGACCAAGAATATCGACCTTTTCCTGCTTGAGCTTGAACTCAAGATGTTCTGCCATGGCGGCAACTTGCCGAGATGATGCCCCTGACGCAACAACCATATAATCGGCCATTGCGGATTTACCTTGTAACGGGATTGTCAGGATATTTTCGGCTTTGTC
>JADHOU010000095.1 GCA_016778825.1 Candidatus Puniceispirillum sp.
TGAATTAACTTCAGGGTCAAGCTGGCATGCGGCTGGCCAAATTCATACGATTAGTTCAGATCCGAATATCAGCCGTCTGCAAAGCTACACAATCGATCTCTATAAGGAAATTGAAGAGATATCGGGTCATTCGGTTGGGCTGCATATCACTGGCGGGTTTTATGCGGCCTCAACAAAAGAATGGTATGATTATCTGAAGCGTGAGAGATCCAAGGCGCGCTATATGGGGCTGCATCAAGAATTTATCAGCCCGCAAGAACTTGCCGAACGGCACCCGCTGATTGAGTCCAAACATTATTATGCTGCGCTGTGGGATGATCAGGATGGTGATCTTGATCCATCGGGGGCAACCTATGCTTTTGCGAAGGCAGCGCGTGTTCATGGAGCGTGTTATTTCACCCATACGCCGGTTACCGCGGTTCAGCAGCGCGGCGATGGTAGTTGGGATGTGACAACGCCAAAGGGGCAGATTAATGCCGAACAAATCGTCAATTGCGGCGGATTATGGGCTCGTGAAGTTGGCAAAATGGCGGGTGTGCATTTGCCGGTTCAGCCAATGGAACATCATTATTTGATCACTGAGGATATTCACGAAATTGCCAGCCGAATGGCACCTGATGGGGCTGGTCGTTTGCCGGCTGGCATTGATTATGAGGCAAATATCTATTTCCGGCAGGAACGCAATGGCATGCTTCTTGGCACCTATGAGCCAAAATCAACACCGTGGAAAATTGACGGCACGCCATGGGATTTTGGCCATGAATTGCTGAACCCCGATCTTGACCGTATTGCTGACCGGCTGGAAATGTCATTTGAGCGGATTCCCGCGATTGGTAAGGCTGGGATCAAAAACATCATTAATGGCCCCTTCACTTTTGGCCCTGATGGCAATCCGATGATCGGGCCGGTTCCGGGGATGAAAAATTACTGGGTTGCTGTTGGCGTGATGGCTGGCTTTTGTCAGGGTGGCGGTGTTGGACTGACCATGGCGGAATGGATGATTGATGGTGAACCGTCGATTGATGTGTGGGCAATGGATGTGGCGCGGTTTGGCGAATTTGCAACCCCTGATTGGGGAACGGTGAAATCATCCGAAAATTATGAACGCCGGTTTGTGATGACCTTTCCGAATGAAACCTTGCCAAAAGGTCGGATGCAGAAAACCACATCACTTTATGACAGGCTGGTGGCAAAAGGCGCATTGATGGGGCAAGGTTTTGGTCTTGAACATGCGTTATGGTTTGCTGATGAGCCAGATGATGCGTTTGAGGTGCCAAGCTTTGAGCGCAACCGGTCGCATGATTATGTTCGGCGTGAAATCAAGGCGATTCAAGAGGCGGTTGGCGGTATTGAGATTGCCAATTTCTCCAAACATGAATTTAAAGGGATGGGGGCGCGTGCCTATCTTGATCGCATTTTGGCAGGTTATGTTCCAGCGCCCGGGCGGTTGACCCTGACGCCGATGTTGACGCCAAAGGGCAAATTATATGGTGATTTGACCGTGGCATGTCTTGCTGATGATCATTTCATGCTTTTTGGATCAGGCGCGATGCAGCAGGCGCATCGCCGCTGGTTTGAAAAGGATCTTCCCGATGATGTGACCTATCACAATCGGTCGGATGATTGGCATGGGATTGCGCTTTCTGGCCCAAAATCACGCATGCTTTTGGCGCGGCTTACGCGTGATGATGTTGGGGCTGACAGCCTGAAATTCCGTGATCTGCGCCAATGTTTTGTTGCTGGTGTTCCGGTTATTTTAAACCGGATCAGCTTTTCAGGCGAATTGGGTTTTGAGATTTATTGCCATCCCCAATATTTGCTTCGTCTTGCCGAGGCAATTGAGGCAGCAGGTGCCGATCTTGGCTATCGCTGGTATGGCGCGCGGGCGCTGTTATCAATGCGGCTGGAAAAGGGCTGGGGCGTTTGGTCGTTGGAATATCGCCCTGATTTCAATGCGGTTGAATCTGGCATGGAAGCCTTTATCAATTGGAATAAAGATTTTATTGGTAAAGCGGCAACATTAAAAGCGCGAAAAGACGTGCCGAATCAGCGGCTTGTCACAATGGTGATTGATGTTGATGCGATTGATGTCTCAAATGACGAAGCCATATTGAAAGATGGGCAGGCCGTTGGCTATGTATCATCGGGTGGCTATGCGCATCGTGTTGGCCAGTCAATGGCAATGGGCTATGTGAAATCCGCCCATGCTGGTGCGGGGACAAAATTGCAGGTGGAAATTCTGGGACTATTTTATGATGCAGAAATTCTTGGCGCAGCGGCTTATGATCCGAATGGCGCGCTTATGCGCAGCTAATTTATCCCAGTCTTTGCGCCTGTCTTTGCATCGCGCGCCACCGTTAAAAATTTCTATAATTCATGTTTGTTTTGCATTTGTGTAAAACCTCATTTTGGATTTAACATTCATTTATATAATTGTGGTTTTCCACCATTTGATTGGGTTAGTCCTTTTGGGAAGAAACGAGTTGAACATGTTAAATGAAGAACAGATTTGGAAATTGGTGGATGCCAAAAGAGCTGCATTTATTGCGTTATCCGATCGGGTTTTTGAAACACCTGAAACGCTTTACAATGAATTTGCATCGGTTTCTGAACATGTGGCGGCGCTCAAAGCCGAAGGATTTACCGTCACCGAAGGCATTTGCGGCATGCCAACAGCGGTTATGGGCGAGGCTGGAACCGAAGGACCGGTAATTGCCATTCTTGGTGAATTTGACGCGCTTCCCCAGCTTAGTCAGGCACCGGGCGTTGCCGAGCATAGCCCGATTGAAGCCGGCGGCAATGGGCATGGATGTGGCCATAATCTGTTAGGAGCAGCGTCGCTTTTGGCGGCAACAGCGGTCAAGGACTGGCTTGCCGAAAACGGCATTGCGGCACGGGTGCGTTATTATGGTTGCCCTGCCGAAGAAGGCGGCGCGGCCAAAGCCTATATGGCACGTGATGGATTGTTTGACGATGTCGATGCGGCAATTTCTTGGCACCCTTCCACCTTCAACGCTGTCCAGCATGGCCATTCGCTTGCCAATTCGCGAATTGATTTCACCTTTCATGGCAAGGCAGCGCATGCGGCGGCTGCCCCGCATCTTGGCCGAAGCGCGCTTGATGCCTGCGAGTTGATGAATATCGGGGTGAATTATCTTCGTGAGCATATGCCCGATTCAGCGCGAGTACATTATGCCTATCTTGATGCTGGCGGGGTTGCGCCGAATGTTGTTCAGGCAAAGGCGACGGTTCGCCAGCTCGTGCGGGCGGCCGATTTGCCAACTTTGGGCGACCTTGTTGCACGCGTGCGCAGCATTGCCGATGGCGCGGCCTTGATGACCGGAACCGAGGTTGAGGTAAAAGTCTATTCAGGGGTTTCCAATCTGGTTGGCAACCGCCCGCTTGAAGAAATGATGCAGCGTGAATTTGACAAGCTTGGGCCGGTGCCGTTTGACGCTGATGATTTGGGCTTTGCTAATGAAATTCGCCAGACTTTGACCAAGGATGATATCGCGGCGAGCTTTCAACGTGTCGGTCGGGAAACGCCGCTTGATCTGCCGCTTTGCGATTTTGTTGCGCCGCTTGACCGAACAAGCAATGGCGGTGAGGGGTCAACCGATGTTGGCGATGTGAGCTGGGTTGTACCAACGGTTCAGGCGCGTGTTGCCACCTGCGCGGTTGGCACGCCATTTCATACATGGCAAACCGTCGCCCAAGGAAAAGCACCGGCGGCGCATAAAGGCATGATCCATGCGGCAAAAGTGATGGCGGCAACAGCCAGCGCCTTGATTCAATCGCCAGAAACGCTTGAGGCGGCGCGCGCTGTTCATAATGACCGTCAGGCGAAAACGCCTTATCAATGCCCCATTCCAAAAGAGGTTAGCCCGCCAATCATTGCCAAACCCGAATAGGCGGTAAAAGCAATCGGCTGTTAAATGATAGACCGCGCCAGCCCCATAAGGGCTGGCGTCTTTGCCCTTAGGCCCGAAATGCCAGATCTATTCGTAACGTTGGCCAGCCGATTGGGTGATTGGGATTATGTTGATTGAGCCAATTTTGATTGGGCAAGCTGAACCCAGAAACTGGCGCCAATTGGCAATAGATCATCGTTGAAATCAAAATGCGGGCTATGCAGATTCTCGGATTGTAATCCCGCGCCAAGCCAGATGTAAGCGCCCGGTTTTTTCTCCAGCATGAATGAAAAATCCTCGGCACCCATGACCGGTGTCATGCTGGTTTCGAGCCCATCCGCGCCAAGCATGTCAGTGATGATATCACGCGCAAATAACGCATCGCTTTCATGGTTTAAGGTTGGTGGATAGCCCGGACGCAATTCCATTGAAACATTACAACCCAAGGTGGCCGCGGCATTTTTTGCGGCTGCTTCAATTTCGGCAATCATCCGCAAGCGTGTTTCGGCATTCATCGTTCGCAAAGTGCCACCAATGCTTGCCGTTGCCGGAATCACATTAAACGCACTTCCGGCTTCAAGCTTGGTAAGGGAAATCACCGCCTGATCAAACGGGTCAAGCTGGCGCGAGATTAGGGTTTGCAATGCCAGAATGCACATGCCAGCCGCTGCCACTGGGTCTTTTGTCAAATGTGGCATGGCGGCATGACCACCTTTGCCGTCGATCGTCAGAACAAAAATATCAGCACCAGCCATCGCTGCGCCGCAATGGGCAACTGCACGGCCAACCTCTAGTCCGGGCCAGTTATGCATCCCCCAAACCGAATCCATATGGAATTTTTCAAACAGACCATCTTTGATCATTGATCGGGCACCAGCATTGCCACCTTCTTCGGCGGGTTGGAAAATACAATAGATGGTGCCTTGAAAATCTCGCGTTTCGGCAAGATGCCGCGCGGCTGCAAGAAGCATGGTCGTATGGCCATCATGACCGCAAGCATGCATGCGGCCGGGGCGCTGTGAGGCATAGGTAAGATTGGTTTCTTCAGACATTGGTAAGGCATCCATATCGGCGCGAAGGCCAATTGCTTTACCATTTTCAGGGTCGCCCAGATTGCCTTTGATTACCCCAACCAGACCGGTGCCGCCAAACCCGCGATAGACCTCAACACCGAAGCTTTCAAGCTTGGCCGCAACAAAGTCGGATGTGTCTTTTTCTTCATAGGCAATTTCCGGATTTTGATGAAGATGTTGTCGCCAAGAGGCCAATTCTTCATGCACCGATACCAATGCTTTCACCAGTTGCATTTTAAGCTCCTAAATACACTGTCCGTGGTCAGAAAATTATGTCATCCTTGCCGAAAGCGGATGCTTAAGACTAAACATAGCTCCCAATAATCATGGGCTGGTTGAAAATCCTAAATTAAACTCTACGCTGATTTTGATCGCAGTCAAACAGCAGATGGTGGTTTCAATGAAAGTCAGTCCAACCACAGCGCAAACAGCGCGAATTGCCGCCGCCATTGACGAGCTTGCAAGCTTTACCGAGGTGGATCGCCCTTATACGCGGCTGGTTTTTAGCCCCGAATTTGACGCCGCCCGAAACTGGCTTGCCGATGCTTTTGCGGTGGCTGGACTTGTTTGTCATATCGATTCAGGTGGCAATTTGATTGGTACCCGTCCGGCCAAACTGGAACAGGCGACTGAGGGCGAGGCAGGTCGGGCAAAAGTTTTGATCGGATCACATATTGATACCGTGCCTGCCGGTGGCCGGTTTGATGGCATTGCCGGTGTTATTGCCGCGCTGGAGGTGGTGTATTACCTCAATGAACATCAGATCGAATTGCCTTTTGATCTGGAAATTGTCGATTATCTTGGCGAGGAATTAAATGTCTGGGGCACATCTTGTCTTGGCAGCCGCCATATGGCGGGGCTTTTAACGCCTGAAATCTTGGGCCGAGTTGATGCCGATGGCCGCCAACTAGCAAGTGAGATCACCCGTATTGGCGGCACCAATCTTGGCTGTGCTGAAGTGCGATCCGATGCTGACCAGATTTTGGCCTGTCTCGAGCTTCATATCGAACAGGCGAAACTTCTGGAAACACAAGGCCATGATATTGGGATCGTAACTGCGATACCAGGGATTTACCGCTATGGTATTTCGGTAAAGGGCCAAGCTGGTCACAGCGGCACAACGCCGATGGATGACCGGCAGGATGCGCTTGTCGCGGCGGCAGATATCATTCAGGCGATAAATGGC
>JADHOU010000096.1 GCA_016778825.1 Candidatus Puniceispirillum sp.
TTGGGTCAGATTCGCATTCGGCCTGATCGGTGACTTCATAGGTCGAATACATATAAGCGGTATCAGATGCAAATTCGGCAGCGCAAGTATCGATCCGCTTATAGACAGGTTTGACCCCAGCGGTTACGCGCATCGCCCGAACGGTGGCATCATCAAGATTGGCAAGTTCGGCAAGGCGGCTATCGGCAAAGCCAAGCGATTTCAGATGGCGAAGCGATACCGCATCATCTGGCAAACCATTATCAATTACGGCGTTTTCAGCCTCAATGATGGCCGCAATCCGTTCCAAAAACCAGATATCCCAGCTTGTTGCGCTATGCACTTCGGCAATTGACATGCCGCTTCGCAATGCCATCGCAATGCGTAAAATCCGGTTTGGAACCAGCTCGTCAAGCCAGCCGCGAAACGGGTCTTCGCCAAGCGCGCTATCAGGTGCAGGCATATCGACATTATTCAAACCTGTCAGGCCAATTTCCATCGAGCGAAGCGCCTTTTGAAGGCTTTCTTCAAATGACCGGCCAACCGCCATGGCCTCGCCAACCGACTTCATCGAGGTCGAAAGATTTTGTTCGGCACCGGCAAATTTTTCAAAGGTAAAGCGCGGGATTTTGGTCACAACATAATCAATGGCTGGCTCAAAACTGGCTGGGGTGACGCCGGTAATGTCATTGACCAGCTCGTCAAGCCGATATCCAACCGCCAATTTGGCAGCGACTTTGGCAATCGGAAAACCGGTTGCCTTTGAAGCAAGCGCTGATGAGCGGCTGACGCGCGGGTTCATCTCGATCACAATGACACGGCCGGTATTTGGACAAACGGCAAATTGAACATTTGAACCGCCAGTATCGACGCCAATTTCACGAAGCACCGCCAATGACGCATCACGAAGCACCTGATATTCCTTGTCAGTCAGGGTCAGTGCCGGGGCAACTGTAACCGAGTCGCCTGTATGGACACCCATCGGATCAATATTTTCTATTGAACAGATGATGATGCAATTATCGGTAGTGTCGCGCACAACCTCCATCTCAAATTCTTTCCAGCCAAGAAGCGACTCTTCGATTAGCACTTCTGACACTGGTGACAGGCGAAGACCATTGCCCACGATGGTTTCAAATTCGGCGCGGTTATAGGCAACGCCGCCACCTTCACCACCAAGGGTGAAAGACGGGCGAATAATTGCTGGCAAACCAACCTTGTCAAGGGCAGCAAGTGCATCGGCAAAATTATTGACGGTGCTGGCGCGGGCGCATTCAAGCCCAATCCGTTCCATCGCCAGACGGAATAATTCACGGTCTTCGGCCATTTTGATTGAGGCAGTTCGTGCGCCAATCATTTCGACACTGTATTTTTCCAAAGTGCCATCATTATAAAGCGAAAGCGCGGTATTCAGCGCGGTTTGGCCGCCCATGGTCGGCAATAATGCGTCGGGGCGCTCGGCTTCGATGATTTTAGCAACGGTGCCCGGGGTGATTGGCTCGATATAGGTGGCGTCGGCCATGTCCGGATCAGTCATGATCGTTGCTGGGTTGGAATTTACCAGAATGATGCGATAGCCATCGGCCTTCAGTGCCTTACAGGCCTGTGCGCCAGAATAGTCGAATTCGCAGGCCTGCCCAATAATAATGGGGCCGGCGCCGATAATGAGAATAGATTTGATATCGTTGCGGCGCGGCATATCTCAAACTCTCGTTTTTTCCATCAGGTCGGTAAATCGTTCAAACAGATACCGTGAATCATGTGGTCCGGGTGATGATTCGGGGTGATATTGAACACAAAAGGCAGGTTTGCTGGTATGGCGCAGCCCTTCGACCGATTGATCGAATAGCGAGATATGCGACACTTCCAGTTCGCCAGGCAGGCTGGCCGGATCGACCACAAATCCATGATTTTGGCTTGTGATCTCGATTTTGCCGGTGGCAAGGTCTTTGACTGGATGATTGGCGCCGCGATGGCCGCGGTCCATTTTGTGGGTTTTGGCACCAAGCGCCAAGGCCATAAGCTGATGACCAATGCAAATGCCAAAAACCGGCATATTATGATCAATCAGCCTAGCAATCTGCGGGCCAGCATAAGCGGCGGTTGCAGCCGGGTCACCAGGGCCATTCGATAAAAACACCCCGTCTGGCTGCAAAGCCATGATTTCGTCAGCTGTGGCGTTAGCAGGCACAACATGAACCGCACAGCCGGCGTCTTCAAGACTGCGCAAAATATTGTGTTTGCAGCCAAAATCCATGGCCACAACTTTATATTTGGATGGCGTTTCGAGATGGGCTAATTTGTCCATCTGCCAGCTTCCCTGATGCCAATCGTGTGGATTGTCACAGGTAACATCAACCGCAAGATCCATATTTTTTAGACCAGGCCATGCGGCGGCCTGTGCCTCTAGCGCGTCAATATCAATATTGCCATTAGGCGCACAACACAACGCGCCGCGTGGTGCGCCAAGATCGCGAATGCGGCGGGTCAGCGCGCGCGTGTCAATGCCGCTAATCCCAGGCAAATTATGCGTTTTCAGCCAGCTATCAAGATCGCTTGTCGCCCGCCAGCTTGCCGGATTGGTGACCGCTTGACGAACGACCAACCCCAAGGCGGCCGGTTTAATGGCCTCAAAATCCTGATCATTGGCGCCAACATTGCCAATATGCGGAAAGGTGAAGGTGATGATCTGTCCAGCATAGGAAGGATCGGTCAGAATTTCCTGATAGCCAGTCATCGATGTGTTGAAACATATTTCGCCAACATTGGTGGTGGTGGCACCGAACCCATAGCCGGTGAAGACAGATCCATCTTCAAGAACGAGGGCTGCTGTGGGATTGTCCCGATTGGCGCGGAGCGCAGCAAAATACTGGCCAGACTTGATTTTCTGCCCCATTTGATCCCATATCCTGTTATAAGAAACCCGCTAGCAAACCGACGTTTACCAAGCGGCTGTTGTCTTACCCGAGCAGACGCCATTGGTCAAGCCAAAGCAGGAGGGCTTGCGGCATTTGCTATAGTCGCGTAAAAGCGCGTCGTTTGGTTGGGGTGACACCCCGATTGGTTTCATAAAGGATTACATACTCATGCGCGAAAATATTGCAGCAGCAATGAAGCAGGCATTAAAGGATAAGGATCAGGCAGCCCTTGGCACGATGCGGCTTATTATGGCCGCGCTGAAAGATCGTGACATCGCTGCAAGAGGTAATGGCAATCCTGATGGCATCAGCGATGATGATATCCTTGGCCTGTTGCAGACAATGATCAAGCAACGCACCGAATCAGCAAAAATATATAATGATGGTGGGCGTCCCGAACTAGCCGCCGCTGAAGAAGCCGAAATTGCCATCATCAAAGAATTTTTGCCAGCTCAGCTAAGTGATGACGAAATGAAAGAAGCAATTGCCGCTGCCATCGAACAGACAAGCGCAGCATCGGTCAAGGATATGGGGCAGGTCATGGGCTTTTTGAAAAGCAATTACGCTGGCCAGATGGATTTTTCGGCTGCCAGTCAGGCGGTCAAGACAGCCCTGATGGGAAAAGGCTGATCGGTCTTTTCACTATGCCGAACATTCTTTTTATTCATTGCGGGTTTGCGGCACTCTTATCATGCTTGCCTGATGCCATATTGATCTTCCTTGCCCAATTTTGGTGGTTTGGACGCCTCGGTTTATGTTATCGGTAACCATGGTTGCTGGCAAACAGTGACCTCATTACTGAAACCCTTTTCGCTGACCAGCCAAGCGGAGCTTTCAATTATGGCGGTGCCGCCCGAATTTATCGAAGATCTTCGCCAACGCGTTCCGCTGTCTGAAGTTATCGGGCGGCGCGTGAAATTGATCCGCAAAGGTCGCCGTCATAGCGGTCTATGCCCGTTCCATGCCGAAAAAACCCCGTCTTTTTCCGTTGTTGATGATGATGGATTCTATCATTGTTTTGGATGTGGTGTTCATGGCGACGCGATTTCGTTTCTTCGTGAAATGGACGGTTTGGAATTCATGGAAGCGATTGAACGTCTTGCCGAAATGGCCGGATTGGCCGTGCCGCGCACAGTACCACAAGACCCGGCCGCATCACGTCAGCGCAAGGCCGCGCTTGATATTCTGGAAGAAACAACCTTGTTTTTCGAAGCCGCATTGCGGCGCGATGATGGCCGCGATGCAACCCGCTATTTAAAGCAGCGCGGGCTTGATTCGGTGATCGTGAAAACCTATCGGATTGGCTATTCGCCGCGGATGGGGCTGCGTGCCGCGTTAAAGGATAAGGGTTTTTCCGATGAGGATATGCTTGTCGCCGGTGTCATCCGCAAATCGGATCGTGATGGCAGTCTTTATGATTATTTTCGTGATCGCGTCATGTTTCCCATCGAAAACAGACAAGGCAAGGTGATTGCTTTTGGCGCACGGGCGCTTGGTGATGCCCAGCCAAAATATCTGAATTCGGGCGAGGGAACGACCTTTTCAAAAAAAGCCGTTCTTTATGGCTGGGTTCAGGCGCGTGAGGGGGTTCGCCGGAATCTGCCGCTTGTCGTTGCTGAAGGCTATATGGATGTGATTGCCATTCATCGCAGCGGCGCTGCCGCGGCAGTGGCGCCGCTTGGCACCGCCTTAACGCCCGAACAGATTGCGCTGTTGTGGAAATTGCATGATGAACCGGTTTTGTGTTTTGACGGTGATTCTGCCGGACAGCGGGCGCAAACGCGCGCGCTTGAACGGATTTTACCGCTTCTCGAGCCTGGACGATCGGCGCGGTTGGCGGTGCTTCCCGAAGGCAAGGATCCTGACGACCTGATTGCGGCAAGCGGGCCTGAGGGGTTTCGCAAAGTGATTGGCACGGCGCGGTCACTTGTTGATAGCCTGTGGGAACAGATTCAGGCCGAATTTGACATTCGCCAGCCCGAGGCGCGGGCGCAATTCTGGCAGGCTGTTCGCGGTCATGTTCGCAGCATTGGCAATAATCAGGTGCGACGCGCCTATGGTGATGAAATCGAAAGCCGAATCGCCGCAATGCGTAATCAAATTCGCGGCATATCGTCAATGGTGGCACCGCGGCACGCGTCTCGGCCGCAAACAGGGCTGATTAATCGGCATCGTGCGGTTGTGGCGCTGTTATTGGCGCATCCATCCTTGGTTTCTGCCAATTTTGAGGCCTTGTCGATGCTCGATTCGGGGGATCAATCACTCGAAAGCCTGAAAAAAGCAATTATTGACGCGGTAATCCGCGATCCAGACCTTGACGCAGCAGCGATAACCTATCATCTACAAGGTTCGAGTTTAGGTGATGCATTGGCGTCAGTGATGGGGAATGATATGAAAGCTAGACTGCCATTTGACCCGCGCCAATTGTCAAATGACAAAGCCTCAATACATCTAGATGAATTACTTCAACTTGTCGGCGGTAAGTCCGGATTGTTTTCGCAGGCCGGCACCCCAAAAAAATAGATATTACCGGGCCTTTGCCCATAGGCTCTGCCGAAATGGCGGGCAAATGACATTTGATGCTACAACACCGGATCAAGCGCATCTGGTTGCGTGCACAGCCGGACAGGAACATGAGCAACAAAATGGCCAGTAAAGCAAAAAAACAAGCCGAACCTGATCAGAACACGCCAGAAGCAGCCGAAGCGGCCAGCCTCGACGCAGCCCAGCAAACCATCAAAACCTTGATGAAACTTGGCAAGGAACGCGGGTTTGTTACGCATGACGAGCTGAACGCGGCGCTTCCCGCCGAAGATTATACATCCGAACAGATTGATGATGTGATGTCATCTTTAAGTGAGATGGGCGTATCCGTTGTTGATAGCGCCGAAAGCTATGGTGATGACGACGCTGCCGAAGAAGGCCGCGTCGCAGGCAACCTGTCCGATAGCGATGTTTCGGGTACCGATGATCCGGTGCGGATGTACCTTCGCGAAATGGGTAGTGTCGAGCTGTTGTCGCGCGAGGGCGAAATTGCCATTGCCAAACGGATTGAAGCTGGCCGCGAAATGATGATTGGTGGCATTTGTGAATCGCCATTGACCATTCGCGCCTTAATGCATTGGCGTGATCAGATTGCCGATGGTGTTGTTCC
>JADHOU010000097.1 GCA_016778825.1 Candidatus Puniceispirillum sp.
AATTTTGTCACGCGCCAGTGAAATACGATCGCCTTCTGGAAGCCGCATCACCATGCCAAGCGCACGTCCGCGCGGAATGATGGTGGCTTTATGGATTGGATCAGATGCAGAGCAATGCAATGCCACAACAGCATGTCCGGCCTCGTGATAGGCTGTCAGGCGCTTTTCCTCGTCAGTCATCACCATTGACCGGCGCTCGGCACCAAGCATGACCTTATCCTTGGCCTCTTCAAATTCAGCCATTGAGACCGTGCGGCGGCCTTTACGCGCTGCCAGCAATGCCGCCTCATTCACCAGATTGGCAAGGTCAGCACCCGAAAAGCCGGGGGTGCCACGAGCGATTACGCGCGGCTCAACCCCCTCGGAAAGTGGTGTTTTACGCATGTGAACTTTCAGAATTTTTTCGCGGCCAATCACATCTGGATTTGGCACAACAACCTGCCGGTCAAAACGACCCGGGCGAAGCAACGCCGGATCAAGCACGTCAGGACGGTTGGTTGCGGCGATCAGGATCACCCCTTCATTCGCTTCAAAACCATCCATTTCAACAAGCATCTGGTTCAAAGTCTGTTCGCGTTCGTCATTGCCGCCGCCAAGACCGGCACCACGATGCCGTCCAACCGCATCGATTTCGTCAATGAAGATGATACAAGGCGCATTTTTCTTTCCCTGTTCAAACATATCGCGAACACGGCTGGCACCAACACCAACAAACATTTCGACAAAATCAGAACCTGATATCGTAAAGAAAGGCACATTGGCTTCGCCAGCAATCGCCTTGGCAAGCAAGGTTTTACCGGTACCCGGAGGGCCAACAAGCAAAACGCCTTTTGGAATTTTGCCGCCAAGACGCTGAAACTTGCCTGGATCCTTGAGGAATTCGACAACTTCTTCCAATTCGGTTTTGGCTTCATCAATACCAGCCACATCTTCAAAAGTGACGCGGCCTTGATGTTCGGTCAGTAATTTTGCCCGCGATTTGCCAAAGCCCATCGCGCCGCGTGAACCGCCCTGCATTTGCCGCATGAAAAAAATCCAGATGCCAATAAACAGCAGCATTGGGAACCATGACAGTAAAATCGAGAAGAAGCTTGGCATGCCACTATCTTCAGGGGTTGCAACGATGCGAACATCATTCTCATCTAGAATTTTAACAACATCGGTTGATGGCGGCATCACAGTTGTGATTACCCGTCCGGCGCTGGATTTACCGCGCAAATTACGACCATCGATCAATACTTCTTCGATCTGGTTGGTTTTGACCTTCCCCATAAAATCGGAATAGGCCACCTGATCGGCCGGTGTTCCGGTTGACGGAGTTTGGAACATATTGAACAGCCCCATAAGCGCCGCGCCAAAAATGAGCCAGATGATAATATTGCGTGCCAGATTATTCACCAGATTTATCCTATCAATGTATCTGCAATAAACGTTGGACGTCTTGCCATCCCTAGAAACCGCGCCGCCATAGTGGCTGGCAGTTCTGTACTTTCATACCCTTCTAATTGGGGATAAATCGATCCGCCGTCAAGGGTTGTTAACACAGGAATTGCCTGTCTTGCGCGATGCGGCAGCAAATGCCACCCATCCGGCATGGATTTGACATGCAAAGCAGCGCCGGAATCACCCTGTATTCTGGGCGTATCGGCAAATCCATGCAGCATGCCCGCCTGCGCGCTTTTG
This sequence comes from Candidatus Puniceispirillum sp., assembly GCA_016778825.1. GTDB lineage: Bacteria > Pseudomonadota > Alphaproteobacteria > Puniceispirillales > Puniceispirillaceae > UBA3439. Next base: position 1,684 of record JADHOU010000097.1, read on the forward strand.
ACCAACCAACAACCGGCAAAGACCAGTTCTTGGCCAGCGGCAATCGGCGTGGCAGTTACCTTGCGGCCCGTTTCGCGAAACAGATGATAATTGGCCCAAGATGCGTGGCGTGATGGAGGCGTGGTAATTGGGCTAAAATGACAGCCGCCAATCGTTGCCGAAACACCATCATCACAACGCTGGCGAAGCTGATCTAGCGCCATTCTTGCCGCCCCATATTGCCCGCCGCCAACCGCCATAATGAGCCGGCGCATGATAAGCACCCAAAATGATTGCGGCAAATCGGCAAACGCGGCCATGTTCACGCTGGCATAACCCGCTGGATGCCAGTCAACCGCTTTCCCAATAATCCGATCACAAGCCTTGTCAGCCGCGGCGCTTAGCCGCGCTGCGCCAGCACCAAGACGGCGCAATTGGCCCGAAGATAGCGCGATATCGCCAATAGCGTCATCTTGGCGATCAAGATCAGCCAGAAATTTACGGATACGCACGCGTTCAAAATGATGATTCTGGTTGCTAGGGTCAATTTCAAAATCGCAATCAAGATGGTGGCAAACCGCCTTTAACTGATCAGGCATCCAGCCCAAAACCGGCCGCGCAACAACAACATCATGCTGCATTCGGTGGTAAGCAATCCCGCCAAGACCGTTTAAACCCGATGATTTCAACAAGCGCATTGCCACTGTTTCAGCCTGATCGCTAGCATGATGTGCAAAAAGCAAAGCGGCCTTTTTTTGCCGTGCCACTGCTAATAGCGCGTGATGCCGGTTGATCCGCGCCCATTCCTGCAATCCGGTTGTTGGAAGCGGTTCGGTAATCTGTATAATATCGCTGGCAACGCCAAAGCTGCGCAAACGCGTTTGCACCCGTCTCGCCTCATCGCCCGAGCCATCACGCAACCCATGATCGACAATCACCGCATGATGATGCTTGCCAGTTGCATCGGCATAACGCTGCGTCAATAAAGTCAGCGCGGTACTATCGGGCCCACCCGACAATGCCGTGACATAGCCTGTGCATTGATCAAGCCCCAGCCCCGCTATGACAGCGGCGAAACGGGCGTCAAAAGCCGTAATCGGGTTAGCTTTTACACTTAGCAGCATCACTAAGGGCGGCAAGCTGGGTCATGAAAGTTTCAGGCGGCGTATCAAGAAGCTTTGGCAAGGATGCATAGATTTCGCAGGCCTGTTTTGCCGGTGCAAAATGTGAGACTGACTCGGCAATCCACATGGTCGTGTCAACAAGCCGTGCATCACCTGGATAGGTGCTGTTAAATTCGGAAAATGTCATTGCGGCCTTTTCATATTCACCGCGCATGAACTGCACCCGCCCCAACCAGAAAGTGGCATCGGCCTGACGTTCGTGATCTTTGTTAAAGACCCGAAATTCGGCAAAGGCCAACTCGGCTGTTTCCAGATCATTTTGCAAGGCTCGCCCTAGCGCAAAGCGATATTGCTCTTCGGGGCTTACCGCCGGCAAAACCTCAGGTTCGGCAGGCGCCACAGGAACGGCTGGTGCATTATTTACCGCAACATCCGCGTTGAGGGTGCCTGCATCGCCAGAAACCGCATTATCAGTAGGCAATGCGCTGTTATTGGCTGTTTCAACGTCATCTTTGGCGGCGGCAGAATCGGGTGCTTTGGCAGTGTCAAGTGATTGAAGCTCGCGGTTGAGCGCGCCTTCTTCAACCGACCATTTGGTGACACCACTGTTGCTTTCGCGGGTCATTTGTACATTTGCGGGCGCATCGGCGGCGGTTGTTTCCTGCTGTGCTGCCGCATTGGCAAGATCATTACCACTAAGCGAGATCAGCGTTTGCACCCGCTTTTCCAGCCGAAGCAAACGGAATTCAGTATCAGATGTAATTTCAAGTGTGCGTTCCATCCGGCGACTGGTCATCGCCAATGTATCATTCAGCTTTTCCATCTCATTGCGAAGCGCATTTAGATCAGCCACCTGAGCGGTGCCAGCCTGTGCCGAGCTTGACCCAAGCTGTTCAACCTTAAGCTTGATCTCGCGAAGATCCTGTTCAATAACCCCGCGGATTTCTCTCAAACCCTGCTCCAAAATATTCATGCGTTGCTGTTGGCGTGTTAACAGCGCGCTGGCATTTGACGTTATCGCATTATCGCTTGTCGCCCTTTGCGCCATCGCATTTGCTGGCAGCAGCAAACTGGCCAACACCAAAAAGACTATCCGCTTATTCATCACGTCAATTCCCAACAACAAAGAAAAATTGATGATTGCAATCATCTGTTGCAAACACACTAGAGGCAGTTTTAGGCAGAATTTAGGCAAAAAAAGAGGAGCGATTGCCCCCCTTTTTCAATCAGATCAAACTGTCTAGTTCAGAACAGTTGCCGCACGGCGGTTCTTAGCCCATGATTCTTCGTTTGAACCAGAAACCGCTGGACGCTCTTTGCCGTATGATACGGTGCGGACGCGGGCGGCGTTCAGGCCTTTAGCGAGAAGATAATCACGGACAGCCACGGCGCGGCGATCTCCTAGCGCGAGATTGTACTCGCGGGTGCCACGCTCATCAGCATGACCCTCGATGATAACAACTATGGTTGGGTTCACATTCAGGAAAGCGGCCTGACGATCAAGAGTGGCTTGCGCCTCTCCGGCCAGCTCAGAGCTGTCAAAACCGAAATACACGGTGTTACCAACCTGTGCCAGCTTTTCAGCGTCACTCATCTGCGTTGCTGTTGTTGAGCTGCTTTCTGAGCTGCTTGCTGTTCCAGCGGCTGTTGCAGCGGCTGTTGCAGCGGCTGTTCCAGCGGCTGTTGCACTGCTTGATGAACTACCAGAGACACTGTCACCAGCAACGTTTGACGCGGTTTCACAAGCGGTGAAAAGAAAAGCTACTGCGCAGATAGTGAGGAGACGTTGAAACATCTATATGCTCCCAAATTGTTTGTCCGGCACACCGGATAGTTTCTATTTCGCTTTGTTCTAGGTGACACGCAAATAGCTTGTCATCTAAATGTCACGATATTCATCTAAGGGACGCACCCACAATGCCAGAGTGTACTAGCCTAAATACTGTACCCTAGATAGCGTAAATTCATAGCAATTGAAACCAAAAAATTGACCAATCGCCTATAAAATTAGAATTTTTCGTAAAGACCGTCTATCTTCGCGCCGATTAACATGATGATGATTACCTTGTCCAAACATCATCGGACAAACCAAAGCCTTTGCCCAAGGCATGCAAACAAAGATTGTAAAATTTCTGTTAACTCGCCAAATTCGTTTGGTTAACGCAATATAGGCGACCATGCCGGATCGGATGCGTCAGATGGAGTAATGATCCGCTTTTCGTTAAATCCGGTGATGTCGATCCGGTAAACATGCGTATCGCCACCACTGCCATCGGTTTCAAAGGGCTGTTGTTTAAAATACATCAAGACGCGGCCATTTGGTGCCCAGGTCGGCCCCTCAACAAGAAACCCAGATGCAAGAAGCCGCTCACCAGACCCATCAACATTCATAACACCAATGTAAAATTGGCCATTCGCCATTTTGGTAAAGGCAATGATATCGCCGCGGGGCGACCAAACCGGCGTTGCATAGCGGCCTTGGTTAAAGCTAATGCGCCGAACATTGGCACCATCAGCATCCATCACATAAAGCTGCTGGCTGCCGCCACGATCAGAATTGAACACAATTTTTGAACCATCAGGTGAATAGGATGGTGATGTGTCAATCGACGCCGATTGCGTTAGGCGATTGATCGCTTGGGTTCGCATATCCATTTCATAAATGTCAGTCATGCCATTTTGCGCGAGGCTCATGATCAATTTATCACCTGATGGCGCAAAGCGGGGCGCAAAGGTCATGCCTGGAAACGAGCCAAGCCGTTCGGTGCGCCCTGTTGCAATTTCAAATAGATAGACATTTGGTTCATCATTGAAATAGTTCAGATAGGCAATTTCATTGGCTGTTGGTGAAAAACGCGGGGTCAAAACCAGATCAGCACCTGAGGTCAAAAATTGATGATTATGTCCATCCTGATCCATAATGGCCAAACGCTTTAAACGGCGGCTTTGCGACCCTGATTCAGCAACATAGACAACGCGCGTATCAAAATACCCCCTGTCACCAGTGAATTCCTCATAGACAAAATCGGCAATCTGATGCGAAATCCGGCGAACGGCATTTTGATCGGCATTTCCGCCACCGCCAGTGATATTGCGCTGGATCACCACATCCCAAAGCACAAATTCCACCTGCAACATGCCTGCCGAATCAACATAGGCCGACCCAACAAGAAGGCCCTTGACTCCTAAAGGGCTCCAATTGGTGAAATTTGGCCGGATTGACGGCGCTTTTGGCGGCTCGATAAAGGCCGCG
>JADHOU010000098.1 GCA_016778825.1 Candidatus Puniceispirillum sp.
CGTGATATTGAGCGGCTGGTTGGAACAATCCTTGATGAAATCGGCGGTGCGCTTGAACGTGGTGACAGGGTTGAGCTTCGTGGGTTTGGTGCCTTTTCAGTGCGCGAGCGCAAAGCCCGCCTCGGACGCAATCCAAGAACCGGAACAAGTGTAGAAGTGTCTGAAAAGAAAGTGCCTTTTTTCAAAATGGGCAAAGGCATGCGTGAGCGGTTAAACCGCTAGGCGGATCGGATTATGCGAACATTGGGCCGCCTTTTATGGCTGAGCATCACCTTGTTTTTGGTTATGTTTGCCGTTGTGTTTGCCACGTCGAATAAAACGCTTATCACGCTTTATCTTTGGCCATTTGACAGCGCACTAACTGCGCCCGTTTGGCTGTTGATTCTATCCAGCTTTTTTATTGGCGGATTGCTGGGTGCTATTTTGCTATGGGGGCAGTGGCTGGCGATTCGGGCAAAGCTGTGGCGTCTTGAAGGGCGTTTCAATAAATTGCAGTCAAAAACCGACAAAATGACAGCCGAACTGACCACCCAGCAGGAATACGGCCAGCAGGATTATGGCAAGCAGGGTGAACCGGGCGCATCAAGTCAATTGGCCGCCGATCGCCGGCTAGGTTAAGCAATCGCCTGACACCGTTATAGAGTCTGAACAGTAAACCCATCAAGCAAAAGGATTGTCCATGGCGCCCGAGGTTAAAATCTGCGGCATATCAACGGCGAATGATTATATCATTTGCCGCGATGCAGGTGCGCGCTGGACAGGCATGGTCTATTACCCCGGATCATCACGCCACCTTGATCTTGCTGGCCTAGCAGCATTGGCCGATTGCGCCGACTCTATTGGTTCTGACGTGCCTGAACGCGTTTTACTAAGCGTTGATATCGTTGGGGAAAAGCTTATGCCTATCATCGAGGCGGCGCGGCCAGATATGCTGCAGCTTCATGGCAAAGAAACCTGTCAGGATGTTGCCAATATCAAAGCTCGCACCGGTTTGCCTGTGATCAAGGCGATTGCCGTTGAAACAGCGGCCGATCTTGATCAATGCGCTAAATGGGATGATCTTGCCGATTGGTTGCTGTTTGATGCCAAGGTCAAAGCGGGATCGCAGCCCGGCGGCACTGGCCATCAGTTTGATTGGACAATCCTTGCCAATTATCGCGGGCAATTACCATGGATGCTGGCAGGCGGGCTTGACCGCCATAATGTAGCAAATGCGATCAAGATTAGTGCGGCAAAGGCGGTGGATGTGTCATCGGGTGTTGAATCATACCCCGGAAAAAAGGACGCAGAACAGATTCATGCCTTTATTTGTGCGGCCCAATTGGGCTAAAACAATGCCGGCGGGCCGCGTCGATTTCGCCGACTTTACAGGATGAGAGCTTTTGATGGGCAAAACAAACCTAAACACATTCCGCAACCAGCCCGATGAGGCTGGCCGCTTTGGCATCCATGGTGGCCGTTTTGTCGCTGAAACGCTCATGCCGCTGATTTTGAATGTTGAAAAAGCCTATAAAGAAGCTAGCGCCGATAAATCATTTCAGCGTGAAATGTACTATTACCAAAAGCATTATATTGGTCGCCCAAGCCCACTCTATTTTGCCGAACGCATGACCGCACATTTTGGTGGTGCCAAGCTATATCTGAAACGTGATGAGCTGAACCATACTGGCGCGCACAAGATCAACAATGTTTTGGGTCAGGCACTTCTTGCCAAACGCATGGGCAAAACCAAAATCATTGCCGAAACCGGCGCTGGCCAGCATGGCGTTGCCACTGCAACAGCCTGTGCGCTTTTCAATATGGAATGCGAAGTCTTTATGGGTGCTGAAGATGTCGAGCGACAAAAGCCGAATGTCGACCGGATGCGTCTTCTTGGCGCCAAAATTCACCCGGTCACATCAGGCACCGGCACGCTTAAAGACGCAATGAATGAGGCGCTTCGCTATTGGGTTACAAATGCCGAGACCCATTTTTACATTATTGGTACCGCCGCAGGCCCACACCCCTATCCGCAAATGGTGCGCGATTTCCAATCGGTTATCGGCACCGAGGCGCGCGAACAAATTCTCGAAGCCGAAGGCCGCCTTCCAGATGCGCTTGTCGCCTGTATTGGCGGCGGGTCAAATGCGATTGGGCTTTTCTATCCATTTCTTGATGATACGGATGTGGCCATCTATGGCGTCGAAGCTGCAGGCAAAGGTCTTAGCAGCGGCCTTCATGCTGCGTCACTTACCGGCGGAACACCGGGCATCCTTCATGGCAACCGAACCTATCTTTTGCAAAACGATGATGGACAAATCATCGATGCCCACTCGATTTCGGCTGGTCTGGATTATCCGGGAATTGGCCCTGAACATTCATGGCTTCATGATATTGGCCGCGTCAATTATGTCAGTGCCACCGATGAAGAAGCGCTTGTTGCTTTTCAGCTTTGTGCGCGTTTTGAAGGCATTATTCCGGCGCTCGAACCATCACATGCGCTGGCCTATCTTAGCACTGTAATTGGCGATATGGATTCTGATGATATTGTCATTCTGAATATGTGTGGCCGCGGCGACAAGGATTTGGGCGCGGTTCTTCCGGTTCTTGAAAAACTTGGCCGGATGTAAGCCAAAGCTCATTTAGATCGGAAAAGAGATAATTATGGCAGGTCGCATCGATACCGCATTTGCAAAGGCCAAAGCCGAAAATCGCGGCAGCTTGGGCGTTTTTATTACCGCTGGCGATCCTGACGCCGCCACCACCGAAGCCTTGCTTGACGGGTTGGTTGATGCTGGTGTCGATTTTATCGAGCTTGGCATGCCTTTTTCCGACCCAATGGCCGATGGCCCCGCCATTCAGGCAGCATCACTTCGGGCGTTACAGGGCGGCATGACCTTAACCGCAACGCTTGAAATTGCGCGTAATTTTCGCCAACGGCACCCTGATATGCCGCTTGTCCTGATGGGCTATTACAACCCAATCTATATATATGGCAATGATCGGTTCATTGCCGATTCAGTGGCGGCTGGTGTTGATGGGTTGATCATCGTTGATTTGCCGCCAGAAGAAGATACAGAACTTTGCATTCCGGCACGCGATGCTGGGTTGAATGTTGTTCGGCTAATCACCCCGACAAGCCATGATCAGCGTTTGCCAGCCATTTTGGCGCAAGCCAGCGGATTTGTTTATTATGTATCGGTTACCGGCATTACCGGCATGGCAAGCGCCGCGGCGACCAGCATTGCCGATGCCTATCGGCGCATCCGCAAACAGACCGATCTTCCAATTGTAACCGGATTTGGCATTCGCACCCCTGAACAGGCCGCCGAGTCAGCACGTTTAAGTGACGGCGCGGTTGTCGGGTCTGCCGTTGTCGATATCATTGCTGATGGGGTGGCAAATCCGGCCAGTCCAGATGCTGCTGAAAACCGTGCGGTGATTGTCCGTAAAGTTGTCGCATTTGTCGGCGAGCTTAGTGCCGCCATACGCGCATAGGGAGATTGCAATGAATTGGATTACAAATTCTGTCCTTCCCAAAATCAAGGCATGGGTTCAGGCCGATGATGTGCCGGATAATCTGTGGATCAAATGCAGTGCCTGTAGCCAGATGATTTTTCATCGCGAATATGAACAGGCCTTTAACTGCTGCGCCACATGCGGTCATCATGCCCCACTTCCGCCCGAACATCGTTTTGCCATGTTATTTGACGATGGCAAATATGATGTGATCTCGCTTTCGCCGATTGAAGATGATCCTTTGAAATTCCGCGATAGCAAGAAATACACTGACCGGCTTCGCGACACGCGCAACAAAACTGGCCTGAATGACGCAATCGCCGTCGCAGCAGGGCAGATCAATGGATATCCTTGCGTTATCGCTGCGTTTGATTTCCGTTTTATGGGCGGATCAATGGGACGCATGGTTGGCAATGGCATTGTTCGCGCTGCCAAAGAGGCGGTTGCCCGCAAGGGTGCGCTGATCACCGTGCCATCAACCGGCGGTGCACGCATGCAAGAAGGTGTTTTATCACTCATGCAATTGCCACGCACCATCGCCGCTGTTGAGCTGGTTCGTGATGCAGGCCTTCCCTATTTTGTTTTATTGGCGCATCCAACAACCGGCGGTGTTACCGCATCATTTGCCATGCTTGGCGATATTCAGATTGCCGAACCTGGTGCCATCATTGGCTTTGCCGGTCGCCGTGTAATCGAAGAAACGGTTCGTGAAAAACTGCCTGAAAATTTCCAGACAGCCGAATATCTGATGGATCATGGCATGGTCGATGCCGTTGTGCCGCGCGCCGAACAGCCTGAATATATTGGCCGGCTTCTGGATTTCATGATGGGATCGAAAGACAGTAGAAAGCGCGCCTAATGCCATCGTCATCACCGGCGGCAATGGCCGCAGCCGACCGCGCCGCAGCGGCGCTTGACCGGCTGGCACGGCTACATCCAAAATTAATTGATCTTGGGCTTGATCGCAGCTTTGCCTTATTGGAAAAGCTTGGCAATCCACATCGTCATTTGCCGCCAACAATCCATGTTGCTGGCACCAATGGCAAAGGCTCGACAATTGCGTTTCTAAGAGCGATGGCTGAGGAAGCCGGTCTTAATGTTCATGTCTATAGCTCGCCGCATCTATGTCGGTTTAATGAACGCATCCGGCTTGCCGGACGGCTGATCGACGATGGCGGGCTTGCCGATTTGCTCGAAGAAGTCGAAACCGCCAATGGCGACATGGCAGTGACCTTTTTCGAGGTCACCACGGCGGCCGCAATGCTGGCATTCTCGCGGGTGCCAGCCGATTTATTACTTTTGGAAACCGGGCTTGGTGGCGCGCTTGATTCGACCAATGTATTGACAACACCGCTTGCCACAATCATCACCCCGATTGCCCAAGATCATGAGCATTTTCTCGGTACTGACCTAGGCCAGATTGCCAGTCAAAAGGCAGGAATTATGCGGGCGCAAACGCTCTGTTACTGCGCCGATCAACGGGCCGAGGCCATGCATGTTCTGACCGCGCATGCCGAAAATATCGGCGCTTCACTGCAGGTCGCAGGTCGTGATTTCCATCTGGCAGAAACCGATGATGGCGGCATTCACCTATCTTGTGCAGGTGAAGATTTCTTTCTTCCGGCACCGGGGCTACGCGGCCTACATCAGCTTGAAAATGCTGGGCTGGCGGCGGCTTGCCTTTTTGATCTAGCGGCAAAAAAGCGATTGCCATCACGCGGCCAGACCCAAGCGGCAAATGCGTTTTCCAGCGGTATTAAATCGGCTGTTTGGCCAGGGCGGGTGCATCAATTAAGTGACGGACTGTTGGCAAAATTATGGCCGCATCGCCCAATCTGGCTTGATGGCGCGCATAATGCCCATGGGGCGCGGGCTTTGGCCAAGACACTTGGTCAAATTGATGATGGTAAATGGAATATTATTTGTGGCGCGTTAAACACGCGCGATCCGGCTGAATTTCTGGCACCACTTGCCGCCCTTGCCGGATCGGTTCGCTGTCTTGCCATCCCTGAGCAGCAAGCCAGCCTAAGCGCCGACGACATGACCGCTGCCGCCTGGGCACAGGGTCTGGACGCCGCAGCTGCAACAAGCATCATAACGGCATTTGACCAGCTAGATCCCGCCTATCCGGTTATTATTTGCGGCTCGCTTTATCTTGCGGGTCATGTTCTTGTGCAAAATAAAACGCTGCCCGACTAAGACAGCGTTTCACATCATCTTTATGTAAATTGGTTTTAGACTGATTGATCAATCCAGCTTTCCAGCTGTGATTTTGGTAAGGCGCCCATTTTTTCAGCAACAACTTCGCCATTTTTGAAAATCAGCAATGTTGGGATACCGCGAACATTATATTTCTGAGGTGTTAGCGGATTTTCGTCGATATTCAGCTTGACGATTGACAGGCTGTC
>JADHOU010000099.1 GCA_016778825.1 Candidatus Puniceispirillum sp.
CACTGCCATCTAGGCGGCGGACGCCATGCGGTTTTTCCCAGCCGCCAATCACCAAACCATCACGCGCGCGCGTCATCGCAACATATAGCAAACGGTTGCTTTCTTCGGTGCGAAGCGTGGCCGCCGCCTCACGCGCCTGCTCGACAAAGGCAGGGCGCGCCAAATCAGATGGCGGCAACCAGTAATGAACCGACCCATCAGCCGCCGGCAAAACCGGTTCGGATTTTCCACGGCTTGCCAGCATATCAGGCAAAATCACAATCGGCGCTTCAAGCCCCTTTGCGCCATGGATTGTCATGATCCGCACCTCATCCGTACCTGATGCGTCCATGTCGCGCTTCACCTCGCCGCCACTGCTGCGGATGCTTGTTAGAAACTCAAGCAAGGACACGCCGCCGCCAAGGGCGAAATTCTGCGCCAGATTCAAGAAGTGATCGAGCGATTCATCAACCGCACGGCCAAGCCGGTCGCGGAATTTCTGGCGGCCACCATCGACAAGAACAAAGCTGAAGAAACCGAAAACCGACTCATATTCGGCGTGGCTTTGCCAGCGTGCCAATTGATCGGCCATCTTGCCCAAATCACCATCAGCGCCGCGATGCGCCATCAGCCGTGACATCAAACTGGCCTTGCCACGATCATAGGCAAGCTTGTAAAGCTGGTCTTCGCTCATCCCGAATAAAGGCGATTTCAAAACGGCGGCAAGCTGCAGATCGTCATCGGCAAGATGCATCACATCACCAAGCGCCAAAAGATCCTGAATTTCAATTTGTTCAGCAAGCTGCATCCGATCGGCGCCAGCCACCTGAACATTGGCAATCTGCAATGCCGATAATAACAATTCGAAAAACCGGCCGCGTTTGCGAAGCAGAATCAGAATGTCACCCGCCCCGACAAGATTTCCCATTGGCAAACGCCGATTGCCGATCCAGCTTTTGACACGCCGCGCCAATTGGTTGGCAGCGATGATTTCAGCGCCAAAATCATCATTGCCTCTCACCACCGGCCATAATTCAACAAAGCCGCCTGCCCCGCTTCGCGCCATTTCATGGATGGTGAAATCATCAATCCCGCCAAGGTCGGGAATGGTTTTATTGACCAGATCCAGAATAGGGCTTGCTGACCGGAACGACATCGACAAAGGCACATCGCGGAAATCGGCTTGAATGGCTTTGGCGCGGTTGGACAGCTCGCTTCGATTCTGATTCATAACCAGCGGGTCTGCACCCTGAAAGGAATAGATCGATTGTTTGAAATCACCAACGGCAAACATGGTTCGCGGCAAGCTTGTTGCCCCTGATGCAATATAGGGATTTGCCCCCTCGCCATCAAAAAATTCATCAACCAGCCGCCGCAGCAATTTCCACTGTGCTGGACTGGTATCCTGCGCCTCATCAATCAAGAGATGCTGGATGCCATTATCTAATTTCCATGCCACCCATTGTGCCGCCTCGCTTGCCGCCAGCAGACTATTGGTGCGGATAATCAGATCATTATAATCAAGCAAACCGCGTTGGGTTTTCAAACGGCTATATTCCTGATTAAAGGCCATACCAAACCGGTAAAGCGCCATGGTGCGATCACGGCATATCTGTGCTGCCTGACCCGATAATAACGGTTTAATGATTTCAATGACCTGTTTTTGAATCATGTCAATTTGCGGCACTGTCTCACGCAGATCGGCATTTGATAGTATTTTGCGAGCTTTGCCAGCGCTAAATAGCGCATCGACAAGAAATGACAATTTCGCGATTCTGTCATCGCCGGTTTGCGCCAACCAGACATCCATTTTCGCGCCGCGATCAATCTGGGTTTTGGAACCAGATGCCTGCAAGGCCGCCGATACTGACCGCAGCTTCTCGTCCTGTATCAAATCCAGCCTTGCCAGCAGCACATCGCGTTCATTATCAGTAGAAACAACGTCAAGATCATCACGAAAATGCGACTCTATCCGCGCAAGGCAATCAGGCGACTCAAGCCCGTCTGCCCGATTAATAAAATCATTTACAATTTCATCAGCGCGTCCCTCGCTGACGGCTTCGGCAATCAACAAAACCGATGCGGCAAGTTCTGGACTTGGATGATATAAAATATTGGTGCGCGCCATCGCCTTTAACCGGCTTTGTTCATCATCATCAGCAAGCTGTACATGCGGTGCGACACCCGCCTCAATTGGAAAGCGCCGCAAAATTGACTGGCAAAAAGAATGCACCGTCTCGACACGCGGCCCATCATCATTATCCAAAATTTCCGCAAACAGGCTTCGTGCCCGACGGCGGATATCCTGACTTGGCGTGACAATGCCCATATTTTCCAGATCTTCGCCAAGCGCCTTTGCCGGAATCGTTGCCCAATTGGCAAGACGTTTGAAAATACGGTTACGCATTTCAGCCGCCGCGGCGCGCGTATAGGTTACGCATAAAATACCATCGGCTGGTGCACCGGATAACAGCAAGCGAAGCACGCGATCGGTTAGCAATTTGGTTTTACCGGTTCCCGCATTTGCCGACACAAATACCGAAGCCGCTGGATCAGAAGCCTTGGCCTGAGCTGCACTGGCGCGGGCAATCATCTCATTCATCGGCATTATCTCCATAAAGCCATTCGCGGCTTCGGCTTAAATGCTGATAGGGCTTGAATGGCGGAACATTGATCGGGTCTAGCTCACTTGCATAGGGCGTATCAGCCTGATCAAAATAATTGGCCAGCCTTTCAAGACGATCCCTGACTTCATCGGCGTCAAACAAATCGGCAAATGGCGTTTTAATTTCCCCGGGTGCCGATTTCTTACCGCTTAACTGCCAATATTCCAATGATCTTACCGCGCCTGCTGGCAGTGATTCAAACCCCCCATCAAAGGCAATCAGCCCCTCAACCGCCAATTGGTTGCGAACGCCTTTTTTAATCAAGCTTCCGCTTGGCACCGTGCCGGTTTTGTAATCGACAATCGTCCATTGCCCGTCTTTGTCATATTCCAGCCGATCCGCCCGCGCGGTCAGCTTTACCGGCCCTTGCTCCGCCTGCAAAAAAATTATCCCGCTAATTTCAGCGTGAATTGATTGTAAATCATCACGGCGGCGATGTTCATTCTCGATAAACCATGCGGCCATCGCCTCGAATCTTGTCCACCAGAAATAGCGGATTGAAGGCTGGCCAATCTGGCTGGAAAAATGGATTTTGCCGAAATCCAGCAATTGTTGCAATGCGTCTTCGCCCAATTGGCCTGTGGAATTTGCCTTGCTGAAATCGGCAAGCGCATCATGAAACAAAATACCGCGAAGTGCCACATCGGCACTGCGGTCAATATCGTCAAGCGGTTTTAACCGCAGAATTTTCTTGGCATAGATGGCATAGGGATCGGTAATCCAGATATCAATTTCGGTTGCGGAAAACTGACGAGGACGGCTTGCCAATGGTGGACAAGGTAACGGCCGAACCGCCAGTTGGGGAATTGTCTTTGGTTCAAATTTCGCAAGCCAAGCTTTTTCAATAGCACCGTCATCAATGTACCCATCCAGACCAAGCGCATTCACCACAACTTCCATGCGCTGTAACCAACGGCTCTTTGTTGTTGGTGTTCCCGCCTCTTTATCGGCGCGGGTGACAATGATGTCTTTACTGCAAATGGCCATATAGACGTCATGCGCGCTTAACCCGCTTCGCCAGTTTTTCGGCGGCAATCCAACCGCCGCCCGCATGGCACTATTCATCCAAGGGTCGATATCTGGACGCGGCGGCCAATTGCCTTCATTAAAGCCAGCAAGGATTAACCGGTGCGCGTCAACCGCGCGTGCCAGATGCATCCGCGCCTCAACCGCACCAAGAATGGTAAGCCGTGGATGCGGTGTACCAAAGGGATGAACATTTATATCTTCAAGAAGCTGGCGCAAAATCTGCGGCATATCACCCGCATCAATCGCGCTATCACGGCCATCAGCGGCAAGGCTGCCAAACAGGTCGCTTGCCGCCATTCCGTCAGCATTTTTCCATAATTCGATTGCGCCTGCACCACGATCTGCGCCGTCACTATTGCTGTCCATCACAGTTGCACATAGCCGTTCGGCAGCTTCAGCAATCCCGTCTGCCAGGCTTGCCAAAGTCGGATTAGGCACCTGCCAGCAATCAATAAGCGCGGCTAAATTAGCAATGACATGTGTTTCAAAAAAATGACGAAGCTCAGCATCATCAAGCGCCGCGGCAATAGCGGGCAAACCATCACCCGGACGCGGGCCACGCAATACTGCCAATTCGATTTGATCGACAAAATGACGAAATTGAATCGAGTTCATCCCGCCTGCGCAATAGGGATGTTTTAATAATGACAGTAGGCGAAGCGGCGCAAAATTGGCATCGACCGCATCACAAAGAAGCGATAGAAACCGGCCAGGTGGGCAAAGCGATAATCGCTTGCCTGCCGAATCTTCAATGACGATATCCCAGCGGCGCAAATCGGCAATAACCAATTCGGCAAGCTGGCGATCAGGGGTAATCATTGCCGCGGTTTGATTGGGTTTTTCCAGCGCCTCACGAAGCGATAGGGCAATTAGATTGGCCTCTTCGCGCCGATCCCGCGCCGTTATAACCTTCAAACCAGCAAGCGCGGTTCGGTTGATCATTGGGCTGGCATCGCCAAGCCTTTGCCAGCCGTCGCTGATTGCAGCAGGGCGAAAGACTTCGCGCATCAAATCGCGTCTTGCCGGCAATTCGGGCGGTATCGGATCGGTTGAACCTGTCCAATTTTGCACCGCATCAGGCGTGATCTCAAGATAGGCCAAAAGCTGGGCAAGCTGATATTGGGGATGGCCGCTATCCTCGAAAATCGCCGACCATTGATCACCAGCATAACGATCAAGCCCGGGTAAAACAATATGACCATCAGGAAGGTTTGCCACCACGCCAATCAATTCACGCGTCGCAGCGATTGATCCGGTCGATCCGGCAATCACGATCAATTGATCGGGTGGCTGGTCGCGCCATTGTTTGGCACGGCGGCGTAACAGCCGGTTGCGCCGGTCAACCACGTCAATAAGCCCTTCTTGCGCCAGAATATCTGGCCAACGATCAATCAAAATGCCAAGAAGGGTCAGAATATCCTGCCAATGCGCCGAAAATTGATCAGGCAATAAATCACGAAGTTGCTCGACCGTGGCATCGGCATTGTAAAGCTGGTCAAGCAATTGCCCAAGCGAGTCGGCAAGGCGCATCGCCTGTGGCTGGGTTGGATATTGACCGCCAAGCGGAAAATGGCGAAGCAATTTGGCAAGGCAGATTTGCCGTCTTATCTTTGAGATTGGTGGCGGCAGGTCACTACTAGCATCATCGCCTAGAAACGAGCTTAACCGGCCATCATCATCATTGCCAAAATCACCAATAGGCAACATGCGCGGCAACAGCATCGGCACACCTTCAGCACCATCCAGAAAAGCGGCTTGAAGGGCGCGAGCAGCACGGCGTGATGGCAATAGAACAAGACCGCGCGCCAGCCTTTCGGGGCTGTCAACCAGCTTTGCAATACCCAGGGCCAATTCACGCGCAAACGGCATGCCGGCATCAATGCTGTAAACGGAAGGGCTTGTCATTTGCCAACTATAAAAGCAACCGCATCGAAAGGCGAGACACGTTTACCACCAGTGGGTAATCTAGCCCAGGATGGATGATGGCAAGCAATTGCGAAGACGCGGGAAATTTAGCCAGTTTTGGCGATAATGGCCGCCATCCGGGCAGCCCAATGTGGCGGCGCAGTAATATCGGCAAACCGGATACTGGAAGATGAATCATCACCATCATCACCATCGGCCATGTAAAGATGGATTGAAAGATTGGTCTTTGGCAGCAGCTTTTTTAGCCGGTCCGGCCATTCGATCAGACAAACCGCATCGATAAACGCATCATCCAGCCCAAGCTG
>JADHOU010000100.1 GCA_016778825.1 Candidatus Puniceispirillum sp.
CCCATAATTACAGCGAGGCCGAACATGATGTATTTGTTCCGGCCAGCCTTCCAGGCGAGCGTTTGTTGGTTCAGCCACTTTCGCTGACGTCACAGGGAATCAAGGCCCGCATTATCGAGCTATATACGCCGTCACTCGATCGCCATAGACCGCGCTGCAATGCCTTTCCAGCATGTGGCGGCTGCCGGTTCCAGCATTGGGATGAAACCGAAATCAGCAACTGGAAAAGCGCCCTTGTTGCCAATTTCCTTGATCGTGCCAAAATCAAGGCTGGCACGATAAGGCCGCTTTACCGCTCACCGCTGAAAAGCCGAAGACGCGCCAGCTTTAATCTGAAATGCATTGCTGATGGGGCGATTGTCGGTTTTCGTGAACATATGGGTCAACATATTGTCAGCCCTGACGGCTGCGCTGTTCTTCACCCAAACCTGTTGGCCCTGCAAGACGCCTTGCAGGATTTTGCCAGCGCCCATCTTCCCGCTGGCTTTGCCGCAGATGCGCATGCCAACCTTCTTGACCGCAGCACTGGTAACGCTGAAGACAGCAATATCTGCCTTTACATTGAATCAATTTCGGGGGCGCAGCCCTGGAGCCCAGACATGCTTGCCAAATTGGGCGATTGGGCGGCAAGCATAAGATTGGCACGGCTATCAGTCAACGATCACGGCAGTCCAATGACGCTTTTCGCCCCTGAAATTCCTGTGGTTCAATTTGGCAAGATTGGCGTTTCGCCTCCTCCAGGGGCTTTTTTGCAGGCGACCCGTGATGGCGAGGCTATGTTACAAAATGCCATTGCTGAAATTACTGGATCAGCGCGCCAGATTGTCGATCTTTTTGCCGGATGCGGCACGCTTAGCCTGCCGCTGCTGGATAATATTGCCAATCTTCTAGCGGTTGAGCAAAGCGAGGATGCCCTTGCGGCGTTGAAATTTGGCGTTGATTCTGCGGGCATTGGCGGGCGGGTGAAAACCGCCAGCCGCAATCTGTTTGACGCGCCGTTAATGCCTGATGAGCTGAAAGGCTTTGACATGGCCATTCTTGACCCGCCGCGAAGCGGCGCTGCTGCACAATGCCGGATGCTGGCGCAATCCGGCATTGCAACAATCGCTATGGTATCATGCAATCCGGCAAGCTTTGCGCGGGATGCGGCTATTTTGACAGAAAGCGGGTTTCAACTTGAATGGGTTCAGGTCATTGATCAATTCTCATTCAGCAATCATCTTGAGATGATTGGCGCTTTCCGCCGCTAGCACAATCACTGGCACCGCCTCAAATCTTCGTCAGGTTTGATTTGGCCAGGTTTGATTTGGCCAAAAACGGGTTTGCCAAAAACGGCCTTTAAAGCGCATGATATTGCGATGATGATCAAACGAT
Source organism: Candidatus Puniceispirillum sp. (assembly GCA_016778825.1). Lineage (GTDB taxonomy): Bacteria > Pseudomonadota > Alphaproteobacteria > Puniceispirillales > Puniceispirillaceae > UBA3439. Next base: position 1,375 of record JADHOU010000100.1, read on the forward strand.
CCATGACCATTCACGGGCACCGGACAAGTGTGTCATTGGAACAGCCTTTTTGGGACATGCTGCAGGATATTGCCGCCAGCCGTGGAAAATCCCTTGCCAGCCTTGTGCAAAATATTGACCGCAAACGTGATGGCGGGCTGTCATCGGCCTTGCGGCTATTCGTTCTGGCCGAATTAAAAAAAGAAACTGCCGCTGTTAAGACAGATATAAAGCCGCTAGATCACTAGCCTTTTTGGGATTATAAGTCGTTTTGGGATCATAAGCGGTTTTGGGTTGGCATTTTAAAGCCGCAGATAAACGAGCCCTGCGAATAGATAGGAACCATCGCAAATGCATATCGCAATTCTTTTGGCGGGTCATACCAACACGGCGATGCCCCAGCGCTTTCATGATTATAATGATATGTTCACCGATCTTTTTGCCAGCCTTCCGCTTGGCAAGAATTTCCGCTTTACCACATTGGCCGTGGTCGATGACGTATTTCCGGCGCAAATTGACGATTATGATGGCTATCTTGTTTCGGGTTCCGCATTTGGTGTTTATGACGATGCGCCATTCATTCCAAAATTGATGGATTTTCTGCGCCAAATATATGCTGCCAAAAAGCCGCTAGCGGGCGTTTGTTTTGGCCATCAGATCATTGCGCATGCGCTTGGCGGCCATGCCGGCAAATGGTCAAAAGGCTGGGGTCTTGGCGTCAAGGAACTGGCCTTAACCGACCTTCCGGACTGGATTGATACCAGCCCTGACAAAATCAATCTGATTCATGTTCATCAAGATCAGGTGACCAGCCTTCCCGATGGGGCGCGGCGTATTGCCAGCGCCAACCATTGCACAAATGCGGCTTTTGTCATTGGGGATGATGTTTTTGCCATTCAGGGTCATCCCGAATTTGACGCTGACTATACTGATGCGCTTTCGAACCTGCTGGTTGATCGCGCCGGTGCCGATTGCGTCAATGAAGCACGTCAATCACTTGCCACACCGCATGACGGCAAATTGGTTGCAAGCTGGATTTTGGCGTTTTTTGCCAAACATGTGCCAACCGGATAATCGCATTTTCTGGTGATCGGCGTAATTTGTGATCTGGCACCAAACCAAAAGGAATAATCGCATGTCACTTGTAATCGGCCTTGATACCGGCGGCACCTACACTGATGCGGCGCTTCTTGATGTCGATCGCGGTGTTGTCTTGGCAACTGGCAAGGCACTGACCACACGCGATGATTTGTCGGTTGGTCTTGGCGGTGCCATTGCCAAAGTTCTTGCCGATTTCGACGGCACGCCAGATGATATCAAGATGGTGTCACTGTCGACAACGCTTGCCACCAACGCTGTTGTCGAGGGTGTTGGCGGGCGCGTTGGCCTATTTTTGATCGGATTTGACGAGGCCGCGCTTGAACGTGCCGATCTGGCGCGCGCGCTTGGACAAGATCCGGTTTACTTCATCAATGGCGGCCATCGCCCCGATGGCGGCATTCAGGCACCATTGGACATTGCCGCGCTAGATGCTGCTGCAAACAAGCTGAAATCCGAAGTCTCGGCCTTTGCGGTTGCTGGTCATTTTGCCACACGAAACCCGCTTCATGAGACCGAAACGCGCGATTTACTTCGCGAAATAACCGGCCTTCCCGTTACCTGCAGCCATGAATTATCCTCATCGCTTGGCGGGCCGCGACGCGCCCTGACCGCGGTGTTGAATGCCCGCCTGATCAATCTTCTGGAACGGCTGATCACCGCCACGCAAAACATCATGTCACAACAAGGCCTGGCCTGCCCGCTGATGGTGGTCAAGGGTGATGGATCGCTGCTTCATGCCGATTTTGCCCTATCGCGTCCAGTTGAAACCGTTTTGTCGGGTCCGGCCGCCAGCCTTTCCGGCGCAGCGTTTCTAGCTGGTGCGAAATCAGCCTTGATTACTGATATTGGCGGCACCACAACCGATATTGCCTTTTTGCATAATGGCACGCCGCGTTTAAAAAAAGACGGTGCCTTTGTTGGCGGCTGGCAAACAATGGTCGAGGCCGCCGAGATACGAACCTGTGGACTTGGCGGCGACAGCGAGGTTATGCCGATCTTGCGCGGCAGAACGGGCGGGCTTACCCTTGGCCCAAGACGGGCAACGCCACTGTCTTTGCTGGCGCTGCGCTGGCCGACATTAAAAGACCATCTTTCGCGCCAGCTTGATCTGGCCGTGCCAATGGCCACGGATGCGCGGTTCGTCTTTCCGATCATGCCTGATGGTGTTCCACAATGGCTTACACGGTCGGAAATCAGGCTTGCCGAAAAGGCCATTGCCGCTGGTCCCGCGCCAGTTGCTGAACTGGCGGCAACGCAATTGGCGCTTGGCGCAGTTGACCGGTTGATCAGCCGCGGGCTTCTTGGCCTGTCCAGCTTTACCCCCACCGATGCGGCCCATGTCACAGGTGCCTTTACCGAATTTGACGATGAGGCCGCCATACTTGGCGCAAAATTAATGGCACGCCAACGCAATGCCGCCGGCATTGCAATTGCGGCAACGCCGCTAGATCTTGCCGAAATGACGCTTGACGAATTGCACCGGCGGTCGGCTCTGGCCTTGATGGATGCGGCCTTGGCGCATGAAGGCGGCGGCGAAGCGGCGGTTTCATGCAACCCGCTTTTGGCACAATCATTTCGCAGAACACCTGCCAGCAACGACCAGCTTGTCTCGGTTGGGGTAAAATTGAATACCGACCTCATCGCGCTTGGCGCATCAGCCGCCACCCATTATCCGCCAATCGCCAGTATGGTTGGGGTTGCGCTGACGGTTCCTGATCATGCCGATGTTGCTGGCGCGGTTGGCGCGGCGGCCGGATCGGTTCGCCAGCGGGTGATGGTGTCGATTACCCAGCCTGCTGAAACAAAATTCCGCATTCATCTTGCCGATGGCCCGATTGATAAATCCAGCCTTGACGACGCGCTTGCCGCCGCACGGATTGCCGCCAAGCAGCTTGCCGAAGCGCGCGCCAAAAGCGCCGGTGCTACCAAAATTGATCTTCATCTTGAAGAAGATATAAAGCTGGTGCCGTTATCATCAAATAAAGACTTGTTTATCGAGGCGCTTATCTATGCCACTGCCGAAGGCCGCGCAACTTAAGACCTCTTGCCCACTAGAACAAACGCAGGCGCATCACATCACAATCAGCGGTAAATAATTCACGATCGCTATAGCATTTCTTGATGCTTCGAATGGCACAAAGCGGTGAATAATTGCGCACCTCATGCCAATGCCAGTCAACCTGAACGCGACCCGAAACGCGGTTTAGCCGAATGCTAATTTCATGTGCATTGGTTAGCGTTTCAACATAGGGATCATCGCCATTAACAGCAAAGACCATTGGACCTGATTGCAAAAGCTTGCTGATCCATAGATCATCTTCGCTTGTGGTAAAATCAATCAAATCACCATTGGCTGGCTGCGGCATATTTTTGACAAATTCAATGATGCCATGCGGCGGTTTCGCTCAATCAGCAACATCCGCACGCGCGACACATCCCCGCCATCAAGATCAACCGTTACACAGACAGAACTGTCGAATTGTTCGGTTTCGGTGATTTCACCGCGCATCCGTTAAACATCAAAAAGGCCATTACAAACCATCGAAACCGTATCGGCCGCGTGGGAAGGCCTCTGATAAGTGCCCTCGTTTCTTGGATGTCAGTCGTCTGCTTCATGCCCAGCATATTACCAGAGGCCAGCACCAGCCACAATCCGTTCTTTCGAAAAAACCTAACTCAACTAGCTGTTTTATATTAGCTTTTTCTTTATTTCCTTACCTAAGCAGCGCCTTCACAGAGTAGCAAATGGGCGAGGGTAAATAATGGCTGGGGGCTTGAAAGCAAAGGTTGGTGGGCCCGGCAGGACTCGAACCTGCAACAACACGGTTATGAGCCGTGGGTTCTAACCAATTGAACTACAGGCCCCACCCTTTGGCGGGATAATGACAAGCGCAAGCACCAGCCCCTTTTTCCCGCAACAGATATATTCACGGCGCGCCCCATCAGGGCATGCCGCATCACCCTAGCTTTCGAGAAAGCTACGCAATTTACGCGACCGTGACGGATGCTTTAGCTTACGAAGCGCCTTGGCCTCGATTTGCCGGATACGTTCGCGTGTCACGCTAAATTGCTGGCCCACTTCTTCAAGCGTGTGATCAGTATTCATGCCAATGCCAAACCGCATGCGCAAGACGCGTTCTTCACGCGCTGTCAGGCTGGCCAGAACCCGCGTTGTGGTTTCGCGCAAATTGGCATGGATGGCGGCATCAAGCGGCTGCACGGCATTTTTATCTTCGATGAAATCACCAAGATGGCTGTCTTCTTCATCGCCAATTGGAGTTTCAAGGCTGATTGGCTCTTTGGCAATCTTCAAAACCTTGCGCACTTTATCAATCGGCATTGACAGTTTTTCGGCAAGCTCTTCAGGCGTTGGCTCGCGGCCAATTTCATGCAGCATCTGGCGCGAAGTGCGAACCAGCTTATTGATTGTTTCGATCATATGAACC
>JADHOU010000101.1 GCA_016778825.1 Candidatus Puniceispirillum sp.
TAGCTGTTATGCGATAACAGCGCAGCACGCGCCGTCGTTTGATCAAAATCCTGTGACGCGGAGATAATGCCGCCAGCCGCATCGGTTGGCCCATCACGGCCATCGGTGCCGCCAGCCAAAATCACCCAATTTTTCGGGGCGTTTGATCCGGCCGCTGTCATTGCCGCCGCAAAGGCAAGAGCCAGTTCCTGTGACCGCCCACCCTTTCCGGGATTAGCCATATCAAGGGTTACGGTTGTTTCGCCGCCAGCCACCAACGCATAAGGCTTGCCAGCATGGTGCTGACTGATAATCTGCACCGCAAGATGCGCTGCCATCTGACTGGCCTCGCCATCAAGGGCTGGCGCATCGAGAAACTGCATTTCGGGCATCGCTTGGCGGATATAGCCTGCGGCCGCATCACGGCATTGTGCATTGCTTGCCAAGATGTTGGTTTGCACCTGATCAAGAACTGGATCACCCGACCGCACAGGCCCATCGGCGGTTCCATTCCGGATTGCCTGCAGATGCGGCATGACAAAATCCAGCCGATCAAGACCATGTTTTTGAATGAGATGAAGCGCATCATTAAACGGCACCGGATCGGCAACAGCAGGGCCGCTGGCGATTGATTCCGGCAAATCACCCGGCACATCAGATAACAGAAATTGCGTTACCTTGGCGGGTGCAGCCAATCGCGCCAACCGCCCACCTTTTAACCGCGAAAATAACCGCCGAACCGCATTCATCGCATGAATATCAAGGCCACTTGCGAGCAACGCATCATTCAGCGCAATTTTCTGGGCAAGGCTGATGCCGCTTGACGGTGCTGGCAACAAGGCCGAGCCGCCACCACTGATCAGCAACAGCAAATGATCCGCCTGGCCAAGAGATTTGACACGATTCTCAACCGCAATTGCCGCGGCAAGACCGCGTTCATCGGGAACCGGGTGCGCACTGGCAAAACAATCAAAACCATCAATCTGGCGGTGGTTTTCATCGGTAGTAATGACAAGACCCGAACCATCATAACCGCCATTGCGAACCGCCGCTGCCATCGCCCCAGCCGCCTTGCCAAGCGCAATAACCGCCGTTGGTTGCTGGTCAAGCGCTGCATATGCCGAGCGGGTGATGCGATCCGGCTGTCCGGCGGCAAGCGCCGCGGCAAAGCCGTTGCGAACCAACGCTTCGAATGAAGCATCAAAATTCATGCGATCCACCTCAAACCGGATCAATCAAAGGCTGGCCAGCAAAAAAGGCGCGCGCATTTTCAACAACCTTTAGCCCCATTGCAGTTCGCGTTTCGATTGTTGCCGATCCCAGATGTGGCAATAAAACGGTATTTGGCGCCGCCAGCAATGCCGGATCAATCAACGGCTCACCTTGAAACACATCAAGCCCCGCCCCGCCAAGCCGTTTGGCCGAAAGTGCCGCCGCCAATGCGGTTTCATCAACAACATCACCTCGCGCCGTATTGATGACATAGGCATCGGGCTTCATCATCGCCAACCGCTCAGCATTCAAAATATTGAATGTATCAGCACTTGCCGCGCAATGAAGCGACAGACAATCAGCAATTTGGCAAACGCTTTCAACATCATCAAGCTGGCGTGCCGGATAGGCCGATATGTCGTCAATCCGTGACCGGTTATAAAACACAATCTTCATGCCAAAGCCCAATGCCGCCCGCTGCGCCACCGCTTTGCCAATGCGCCCCATCCCGATAATGCCAAGGGTTTTGCCCTGCAAGGCACGCCCCATCAAATGGGTTGGCCGCCAGCCTTGCCATTCACCTGACCGTAATTCGCGCTCACCTTCGCCAGCACGGCGCGACAGCATCAAAATCAGCGTCAAGGCCAGATCAGCCGTGGCATCGGTTAACACACCGGGCGTGTTGGTAACCACTATTCCGGCAGCGGCAGCGGCATCAAGATCAATATGATTAACGCCAACGCCAAAATTGGCAATCAGCCGCCCTTTACCATTGCCACCGGCCGAGATGATATCGGCGCCAATCTTATCAGATACAGTTGGCGCAATGGCATCATGACTGGCAAAGCCAGCAGCCATTTCAGCTGCAGACAGAGGCCTATCGTCCATATTGAAAGTAGGAATGAAACATTGGGAAAGCGCGGCTTCAGCATCGGCTGGCCAGCGGCGCGTCACAAAAATACTGGGCTTGCCAGCACTGGATTGATCTATGTTTGTCATGGCCATAGTCTGCGCAGAAACAAACGGGAAATACAGCCTTTTTTGACCGCGCATATCCTGTTTTTAGAAAATTTTTCTGATATATCGAAGGATACAACCGTTAAAAAAGGGGCGCCTCATTCAAGACACCCCTGTTCTTGCTTTTTTAATCGTCAAACTAGCGCATTAGCCTGGAATTTTTCCCGAGATGCCATCAACATAATAGTCAAGCGTTTGGAACAACTCACCATCATTCAAAGTCTTACCAGCAGGAACACGGATCTTGCCAGAATTATCTTTGATTGGACCAGTGAAGATCTTGTTTTTGCCTGATTTGATATCGGCAGCAGCCTTGGCCGCAGCGGCGGCAACATCCGAAGGCATGTTCTCAAACGGTGACAACACCAGATAATCATCTGCCATACCAACCCACGTGTTACCAGCCCAGTGATCAGGGCCGTCGCCAGTTGACCATTTTCCATCCATCATCTGTTGAATTTTTGAAATATAGTAAGGTCCCCAGTTATTCACTGAGCTAAACAATTGTGCCTTTGGCGCAAAAGCTTTCATATCGCTTGACTGGCCAAAGCCATGAACACCAGCTTTTTGAGCAGTCTGCAGCATAGCAGGGCTGTCTGTGTGCTGAGCAAGAATGTCAGCACCTTCAGCAATATGAACTTTAGCTGCATCAGCTTCTTTAACCGGATCATACCAAGAGTTCACCCAGATAACTGAAACTTCTGCCTTTGGGTTCACAGAGCGAAGACCAATGCCAAAGGCATTTATACCCTGAATTACCTCGGGGATTGGGAAAGATGCCAAATAACCAATTTTGTTTGATTTGGTCATCAGACCAGCAACAACACCTTGGACATAACGGCCTTCGTAGAACCGAATGTTACCGGTAGCCACATTTGGAGACCGCTTATAGCCAGTGATATGCTCAAATTTCACGTTTGGAAATTCTTTAGCGACCTTGATCGTATGATCCATGTAGCCAAAAGAGGTGGTGAAAATGATGTCATTTCCTTGTTTTGCCAATTCGCGGATGACGCGCGCCGAATCAGGGCCCTCTGGCACATTTTCAACAAAAGTTGTCTCAACCTTATCGCCAAAATGCTTTTCAACATCTTGACGAGCAACTTCATGCGCATAAGTCCAGCCATGGTCACCGGGCGTGGTCAGATAGACAAAGCCAACCTTAACCTTATCGGCTGCATTCGCCGCAGTAACAGTTGTCAAGCCAACCAAGGCCGACAAGGCTAAGCTGGCAACAGCAGCAACTGCACCAAATGAAAGGGTAATTTTTGTTTTCATTGTTTCCTCCTGAAAAATTAAATGCCTAATGCCGTATAAAAGATTTGATGCCTGGTGACATCTATTTGTTACCGATAAACAAACGCCCCAAACAGGCTGGGGAGTTTGCCAATGCAAAATCACGATTACGCGCAATCACCACCAAAACGATGATTGTCGCAATATAAGGCAGCATCGACAGCATCTGTGAAGGCACGGTCCATCCCCGCGCCTGTCCTGCCAGCTGCATAATCGTAATTCCGCCGAATAATAACGCACCGATAAGAATACGCGAAGGAATCCAAGATGCAAAGACCACAAGCGCAAGCGCAATCCAACCACGCCCCGCGGTCATGCCTTCAGACCAATGTGGCGTTAGCACAAGCGGCAAATACGCCCCGCCAAGTCCGGCCATCATACCACCAAAGGACACGGCACCAAACCGCACTAAAAGCACCCGATAACCAAGCGCATGCGCCGAATCGTGACTATTGCCAACTGCCCGCAACACCAAACCGGCCCGCGTTCGGTTCAAAAACCACGCCACAAGCACAAGAAAGCCAATAGATAAATAAGCCATGATGTCGTGGTTAAACAGCAAATTGCCAATAACCGGAATATCAACAAGAAGCGGAATGGCGAGATTAGGTAAACCCTCAACCGTGCCGCCGACAAAGGGCGCGCCAACAAGCCCTGACAAGCCTGACCCAAAAATGGTCAGGGCAAGACCCGTTGCAACCTGATTGGTGGCAAGACCCAAGGCAAATAGAGAAAATACTGCGGCGGTCAGCGCCCCAGCAACCGCACCAGCCAGAATGCCCATATATGGATTTCCAAGGATCGATGTTGCCGCAAAGGCCGATACAGCTCCCATCAGCATCATGCCTTCAACTCCCAGATTCAAGACCCCGCTTCGTTCGGCAACCAATTCACCCGTCGCCGCAAAAATCAAGGGTACCGACGTCAATAGAACAGTTAGGATCAAAGCTTCCATTCTATTGCTCCTTTGAAACCGGCATGACGGCCGAAGGTCGCCAAGTGATGTGATAACGGTTAAATGTCTCCCCTGCCAACAGCATGAACAGCAAGATTCCCTTGAAAACACCTGTCACCACCTTTGGCATGCCCAGCGCGATCTGCGCATAATCACCACCAAGTTCGGCAAGGGCGACAATCAGGCCGGCAAAAATCACCCCAATCGGGTTTAACCGCGCCAAAAACGCAACAATGATGGCGGTAAACCCATAACCAAAAGAAACATTCGGCTGCAACTGACCCATGCTGGCAGACACTTCAACCATTCCCGCAAGCCCGGCAGCACCCCCAGCAATTGCCATCACGCCAATCGTCACCAGATGCGGCTTAAAGCCAGCAAACCGACCTGCACGCGGTGCATCGCCCATTACCTTGATCTGAAATCCTAAAATCGTGCGCGACAGCACAAAACTTCCAGCAATCGCCAATAGCAAGGCGCCAACAACCCCCCAATGCAACTGCCCCAAACTGCCAACAAATGGCACATCAATCCGGTGGATCAGACCAGCATCGCTATACATTTTCGTCAGCGGAAACCCGAATGACATCGGATCACGCCATGGGCCGCGCACCAGCCAGTCAATAAACAGCGCCGCAACATAAGTCAGCATCAACGACACCAAAATTTCATTGGTGTTAAACCTAACTTTTAATAATGCCGGTATCATCGCCCAGCATATGCCACCAATAATGCTTGCCAAGACCATTGCCGGCATCAGGGTTATCGCTGGCCAATCCGGAAAACTCAGCGCCACCCAACCCGAAAAGATGGCCCCAAAAACCAACTGGCCCTCAGCGCCGATATTCCATACATTCGCCCGAAAACAAAATACCAGCCCAGTGGCGGTAATGATCAGCGGACAGGCCTTTACAAAAAGGTCACCAATTTGATCAGGGCGCGAAATTGGCGCGACAAAAAAAGTATAAAGTGACCCAAGCGGACTAAAGCCAAGAATACCAAAAATGCCGGCACCAACAGCCAAGGTTAGGAAAATCGCAACCGCTGGCGTCAGCAGGGTCAGCGACAGAGGGATATGTTTGCGCGGAGTCATGCTGATCATGCGCTTGCTCCTTGAACATTATCTTGTGTCGTATCTTTTACGGAAACACTGCCACCCATCAAAAGCCCGACCTTTTCAGCTGTCAATTTTGTGGCTGATTCAGCAGGCGATAAAACACCATCATGCAATACGGCAATGCGATGCGAAATTGCGAAAATTTCTTCAAGGTCCTGCGATATCATCACCACCGCCGATCCTTTGGCCACAAGATCAAGCATTGCCGCACGGATAAACACCGCCGCCCCGATATCAACACCCCATGTTGGTTGCGATACGATAAGCACGCGCGGCACTTTGATAATTTCGCGCCCAACGACAAATTTCTGCA
>JADHOU010000102.1 GCA_016778825.1 Candidatus Puniceispirillum sp.
AAGGCTGAGTTTATCGGGGCGACTGGGTTTCTTTTTCTTGCTGGTTCAATTCCTCTAGCAATTGGACTTGCCTTTGCTGGTGTGTTGACAATAGATACGATTCTCCACTCACTAATGGGCCTCATTGTTGTCTTAATCGGTTTTCGGATTGGTGAATGGCTTCGCGGCCATGTTCAGCAGGATTCATTTCGCCGGATCGTGTTATGGGCGTTTTTGATTATGGGCGGGCGGCTTATCGCTGTTGGGCTAATATAATTTGGGGACACAGCCAAAGGGTGGAGGCAAGCCCAAAGACTACAAACTATTTTCTAGCAATGAATATTTCGTCGTTAAAATCACCAGATGCGATACCATGAAGCTTTGCTTCAGCTTCATTAATTTTAAAAATCTCAACTTTAAAACCAAATTTTTCTAATTTGTCTGCAAAATCATATCCATAATATCGTTTGTGATCCCAGCCAACGATCGCCTCTATTTCAGGCACAGACATTCCTGCTGGTGGTTCCCAGGTTTCTGGTTTTCCAGACAAAGGAACGCTAAAGATAGCAACCCCCCCATTTTTAAGAACCCTATAACACTCCTCCATTGCTTTTTTATCATCTTGGACATGTTCCATGACATGGTTACAAATCAAAAAGTCAAAATGATTTGAATCAAAATTGATAGAGGTTATGTCAACTATAGAGTTTGCATTTCTTCGTTTCTGAATATCACCACCAACATAGCCTGGCTCTGCTTTGAGCTGACGAAAAAGTGGCCATTCAGGGGCAATGTGAAGAATACTCTTTCCATCAAAGCTAAGTGCGTTTTTTTGAAAGAACAAAGCTATGTTTCGGTCCCGAGGACGGCTCTCACAATTTGGGCATCTAAAAGCTGCGTGGACATGCCCTTTTCTAGCCGTAGCAAAAAAGCCTCTATAACCACATGAACTGCACTCACAGATATCGCGGTTACGAACAAACTGTTTTGGATCTCTGACAAGAGCCCTAAGCCACACCTTGAGTTGTATAAGCCAGCTGTTTTTGAATTTCTTCACTGAAACGTCCCTTTAAAGAAAGCGGTGATCAGACATTTTTGGACTTCGAGTGCGCGACGGCCAAAGCCAGAGCCAAAGCGCTCCAAACGAATAGGTTGTTCCATTGGCCAAAAAAGTCAGCACTAGATCTTATTGGCCAAAACAATGCAAATGGGATAACCCACGCAACTGAGTATAAAGCGTGCCGATTCTTAGTCCTAGCCCCGAAGCACTTAACAATTATTGATACAATGAAGATAACTGCTAAAATCAACCCCAAAGAGCCTGTCTCAGACAATATCTGTAAATAAAAGTTATGTGGATGATTGTGGCAAGGATAGCCCAACCCGGGTTGAATTAAGTCAGCACACAAATATCGGAAATTTCCGGCTCCAATTCCGAGAGTTGGAAATTGTTCAAAAATAAGCCATGCGGGCGCCATTGCATCATAATATGGACTCCCTTTATACAGGGGAAGTTGGTCTAAAAATGAAACCAGAAACCTATCAAAAACAGACGGAAAAATTACAAGAACTGATATTGGGATTACACTTACCAAAATCATATAAGAGAAACGTTTTATCCAACTTGCCTCCCAAACAAAAACGGCAAGTAGGGCCGCACATAACGCAATCAGAAAGTTGATGCGTTCGCCCGTCATCATTGTCATTCCGATCACAAGTACACAGAACCCCCCGCTTAAAATTGACTTAGCCCCCTTCAAAGACAAAAACAATGTTGTTGAAAAAACAACCACTGGCAATCCAACTTTTGCCAAATAATTTCCAGGCACAAGATCGTCATAAGGCCAACTTAACCTTGATTTAAAGCCTTCAATTGCAAGTTCTGCTGCAAGTATGCCGCACATTAATAAGATCGCGGATGCTGTTGAAAAAAACATCAAAAGCAGAAGCCGCTTATCCGCTCCAAGCCAGAACGCGGTGGCCATAGCAAATAACGGAAATCTAATCCAAATAAATGCTTCACCAATAGCATAGGAAGGGTTTGGAGACATTACTGCAGAAAGAAGACAAATTCCCCAAAAAATAAAAACTGATTTTACCCAGAAAAACTTTAGCCACGCACCGTCACGCATTTTTAGCGACCTAATCAAAAACGTCAGGGCAACTATGGAGATATACAAGTCTCCAGGTGTCCTTTCGATTAAGAGAAAGAATGGGCCCAGTAGCCAGAACGCATGCAAAAAACGATCATTGCCTGACAGCTCAAAGAATGCCTTTTTACCGCTACCTAACAGGTCACAAATGTGTTGCATTGCCTATCCTTGATGAAGTTTCTTAACTGCACTGTTATAGAACTTGAGAATAAAAATCTATTCTTAATAAATCTTCACAACTTTTATATTAACGCTTCCGTAATTGTATCAATGCACTTCAAAAATGTTCGGTCAGTATCGGTGTCAATCACCGTGCCATTTGACGCCATCTTGACCACAACCAGCCCGGCAGCGCGGTCAATCCACAACCATTGCCCATGAATTCCGATCGCACAAGCAATTTGCCTGTTCTGATCAGGGCGGTACCATTGCGATCGGTAATTGCCATTTACAAAAAGTCGTGGCCCTTGGCCATCTTTCTGTTGCAACCAGGTATAATTGTCATGCTGGTGATAAATATCATCAATCCAGCATTTTGGCACAATCTGTTGACCCACGAAACAGCCGCCATCGCACACCATCTGGCCAATCCGAAGAAGATCATGGATCGTAATACATAACCCGCCCGAAACACGCGGAGCACCAAATGTATCCAAACTGATATAGGCCTCATGTACAGCCCCACATGGCGCTAATATGTGGCGCGAGAACAGTTCGGCAAAGCTGGCACCCCCGCTTCGTTCAATCACCCAGCCAAGAACATCACTATGCGGCGAACAATAATGATGACATCTTCCATGCGCCATATCAGATACTGGCATTTTGGTCAGAAAATCACGCAAGCCGTCATTGCGGTCGCCTTCTTCAATCGGGCTCCATGCCGAAGCCTGGCGATAGGCCATAAAAACCCCGTCTGTATCCAGATAATCTTCACGAAAACCCGATGCGATCTGCATATCCAATAGATGGCGCATGGTCGCCCCAGCATAGGCACTATTGCCAAGTTCAGGAAGGTAATCGATGATTTGCCGCTGAACATCAATCGCCCCCGCGCCAACCAAAACACCGGCAAGAAGCGACGCCATCGATTTTGTAATGGAGAAGACGATATGCTGGCGATCTGGCGCACCAAAGCCACCAAACCAGTCATAGACAAGCTTGCCATCTTTCATCACGGCAAAACAATCACTTTGGCTGGCCGCGAGAAAAGCGCCAAGCTTCTGGCGATCGCCGCGCGCATCCAGAAAAGACAAATCATCCAAATCTTGGCGCGCGGTGGCAAGGGCGGTTGGCGGGCTGGCCGGGTGCATTGGCGCGGTTGGCAGCAATTGCCGCAAATGATTAAACGACCAGCGAGCAATATCTGGTTCGCGCCAATTGGCAAGCAGTGCCTGATGATTGGCAGCTGGTGGAAAGCCTTGCATCATCCTCATAATGTCATCTTTGTAACGGCTGTTATCAATTGGCATGACTTTGAAGACTCGCTTTTTTTGGAAATTGCAGCACCGGATCGTTGGCGAACTCACGATCAGCCACATCATGGCTGACAAGAAGCGCCGGTATCTGCCGCAATTTGATTTGATCTGCTACAAAATGTCCAAATTGGCGGCGCAACTCGGGATCGAGGCTGGAAAAAGCCTCATCCATCAATAATGCCTTTGGTGCCGCCAGCAAAGCACGCATCAGGGCAATGCGCGCCGCCTGCCCACCCGATAGGCTGGCTGGATCACGCTCGCTAAACCCGTCAAGGCTGGCCGCAGCCAAAGCGTCTTGTACCGCCGCATAACGGGCTTTACCGCGAATTGACGGTGCCAGCCCAAAGGCCAGATTTTCACCAACGGTTAAATGTGGAAACAGCAACGCGTCCTGATACATTAACCCAACTTGGCGTCGATGCGGTGGCAAAGCACCAATGTCAACACCATCAAGCCTGATATCACCCGCCCAATTCACATTGGCAATTTCCGTTCCCGATATCAGCGCCAGCAAGGTTGATTTTCCGCAACCGCTAGCGCCATGCAGCAATCTAATCTGTCCCTTTGGTACCGAAAAGCACAGGTCAGAGACAAGCGGCCGATCAAATCCAAATTCAAGCGCGTTAACTTCTAGCATGTGCGGTCAAAACCCGATTTTTCAGTTCGTTAAAAAATGAATCGAACAGATGATTGCAATCTGACAGAACAGACCCGACAATGCTACCAGCGATCGAGTTATGATCGAAATGCAAAAAGGCAATGAGGAATCGAACCATGCAGAAAATTCGCTTTTACCATGCTGCACGCCTTATATTTGCGGGATTATGCCTTGTCTTTGCTGCCACTTCTGCCAACGCCGACGATTTTACCGATTTGCAAAAGGCCGCAAAGGGGCAAACCGTCTATTTCAACGCATGGGGCGGTGATGCCAAAATCAATAGCTATATCAGCTGGGCCAGACAAATCATGGCTGATCGTCATGATATTACCCTTGTTCATGTCAAATTGACCGACACGGCAAGCGCCGTTTCACGAATCCTTGCCGAAAAGGTGGCCGGACGCGAAAATGGCGGCTCGATTGATCTTTTATGGGTGAATGGTGAAAATTTTGCCGCGATGAAGCGGGCGGGTCTGTTGCAAGACCGGTCTTGGGTCACATCCTTGCCAAATTGGCGCTATACCGACAGCGAGGCCTTGCCTGCAATCCTCTCAGATTTTGCCGAACCGACAAATGGCAAAGAAAGCCCGTGGGGCCGGGCGCAACTGGTCTTTTCATATGATAGCGCAAGGCTGCAAACGCCGCCAAAATCAGCCACGGCACTGGCTGATTATATTGCTGCAAATCCGGGTCGCTTTACCTTTCCGCAACCACCAGATTTCATTGGCATGTCCTTTCTCAAACAAATTTTGATTGAGCTTAGCAAAGCTGATCCAGCGCTTTATCAGCCCGTCGATGACGCCAATTTTGATGCTGTTTCCGCGCCTTTATGGCGCTGGCTAGACAAGGCGAAACCCAATCTATGGCGCGCGGGCAATGCCTATCCTGCAAATTATCCAGTGCTTCGCCAGCTTCTTGGTGATGGGGAAATTGACATTGCCATTGCGTTCAACCCTGCTGATGCCTCGGCGGCGATTGCGCGGGGTGAATTGCCAAATAGCGTTCGCACCTATATCCATGATGGCGGTACGCTTGCCAATGTGCATTTTCTAGCCATTCCTTTCAATGCTTCGGCACCCGAAGCGGCCAAGCTGGTGGCCAATTTCATGCTATCGCCCGAAGCGCAGGTGAAAAAAGCAGATACAGCGATTTGGGGCGACCCACCGGTTTTGTCGATGCCAAAATTATCTGACGCCCAGCGTATGGCCTTTACCAAGCTGCCGCGCGGCATTGCCACTTTAAGCGATGCCGATCTAGGCCGCACGCTTGCTGAACCACATCCAAGCTGGGTGCCTCGTCTTGAGGCAGCATGGATCAAACGCTATGCCAGTGGCCAATAGAAGGCGCGCCATCAAAAACCGGCAACATATCGCCATTAACGGCCTGACCGCGCTGACTGCCCTGCTTTTTGGATTGCCGGTACTGCTTGGGCTGATTGGGATTATTTTGCCAGCGTCAGGCTATTTTCCGGCATTCGGACAGACCCGCTTTTCCAGTGATGCGGCGCGTCATTTTCTGGCGACACCCGGCCTTG
>JADHOU010000103.1 GCA_016778825.1 Candidatus Puniceispirillum sp.
AAGATCGTCACTGGAACGCCGCCTAGATCAAGCCGGACCTGGATAATATCGCGCGTTGTGCCAGCTTCATCTGAAACAATTGCCACCGGACGCCCGGCCAAAGCGTTCAAAATCGTTGATTTTCCGGTATTTACTGGCCCAATCAAGGCGATGGTGACGCCATCACGAACCAATTCCCCCGCACCACCATCATCAAGGTGGCCGGCCAACGCCGTCTGCAAATCACCAGTACTTGTTCGCAAAACACCTTCGACCGAAGCTGGCAAATCCTCATCAGCAAAATCAATCAAGGCTTCGAGCTGGGCAGTAATGCCAACCAATTCATCGCGCCATGCCATCACTGGCGCGCGCAATGCCCCATCAATCTGCGCCCAAGCCTGATGCAATTGGGTTGCGGTTTCCGCCTCGATCAAATCGGCAAGCCCTTCAACGCCAGATAAATCAATTTTCCCATTCATAAAGCCACGGCGAATAAATTCGCCTGGCTTTGCCATTGCAAAGCCATCTTCAGCGTCGAGGCGCCCCAATAGCGCATCAATGACCGCGCGACTGCCATGACAATGGATTTCGCAAACATCTTCAGCAGTGCTTGAAAATGGCGCTTTCATAAAAAGCAGGATCACCTGATCGATCACTCGTTGATCCAGAACCAGGCGCGCCACCGAAAATTGTCCAGCCAACGGACAGGCCGCACCAAACAAAGCTGGGGCATCACCGGCCAAAGGGCCGCTAATCCGAATCACCGCAATGGCTGACCGGCCAGGCGGAGTCGCAATAGCAAAAATCGTTTTATATCCGGCTTGGCTCATGATCTTTTCAAAAATTCCATTCTTTGATAGGGTCTTCCTAGAGCGAAAGACGGCCGACAACAAGTCTCTTTTTCATGTCCATTACTGGCGGCTTGTCTCAAAAGTAACCAAAGGAGAGACTATGCCCCAAATCACTGGACATCTTGAGACGCTTTATTTCACTAGCTTCAAAACCGATTTTGGCTGGATTCGGCCAATTAGCAACGGCCAAAGCCTAATCCGGCTGGATTGGAACCAAACCAGTTGGTACGATAGCGATCATCCGGACAATGTTTCACGTGAAACAAAAAGTCAGCTTGAAGCTTTTTTCGCCGGCCATCTTCGCCAATTTAACCTTCCGCTTGCCCCCGCTGGCAAAAGCGCAGCTGGCAAAAAATGGCTTGAGGTGATGGTGGGCATTCCCTATGGAACGGTGATGACCTATGGCGAGTTTGCCGCTTTCGCAGGAAAGCCAAAGGCGGCACGCGCTGCCGGTTCAGCCTGTGCCAGCAATCCAATCCCAATTATCTATCCTTGTCACCGCATTGTTCGCGCTGATGGTGGGGTTGGCAATTATGGTGGGGGAAGTGACCAACACCCAACCCACCCAAATAATCTGGCGCGCAAAAGTGATTTATTGAGATTAGAGGCGAATAGTGCCGCGAACGCCGCTTAGCACTAGCTGTTCATATGATCAAAGAATTCATCGTTACTCTTTGAATTTTTGAGCTTATCAACAAGGAATTCCATCGCGTCAACAGGCCCCATCTGCATCAGAATACGGCGAAGCACCCACATTTTTGCAAGTGTTCCCTTATCGACAAGAAGCTCTTCTTTGCGTGTTCCCGACTTGGTGATATCAATCGCTGGAAAGGTGCGCTTATCGGACAGCTTGCGATCAAGAATCACCTCGCTATTACCAGTGCCTTTAAATTCTTCAAAGATCACTTCATCCATCCGCGATCCGGTTTCGATCAAGGCAGTAGCAATGATTGTCAAAGAACCACCTTCTTCAATATTACGCGCGGCACCAAAAAAACGTTTTGGCCGCTGCAATGCGTTTGCATCAACCCCACCGGTTAGAACCTTACCCGATGATGGCACTACCGTGTTATAGGCCCGCGCCAAACGGGTAATTGAATCAAGCAAAATCACCACATCACGCTTATGTTCAACAAGGCGTTTGGCTTTTTCAATAACCATTTCAGTGACTTGCACATGTCGGGAGGCTGGTTCATCAAAGGTTGACGAAATTACCTCACCGCGAACTGAACGCTGCATATCGGTTACTTCTTCTGGCCGCTCATCAATCAATAGAACGATAAGATAGACTTCGGGATGGTTTTCAGAAATCGCATGCGCGATGCTTTGAAGCATCATTGTTTTACCGGTCCGCGGCGGCGCAACGATCAAACCACGCTGACCTTTGCCCATTGGCGAGATCAAATCGATCACGCGTGGGGTATTATCTTTTTTATCCGGATTAAACGGTAATTCGAGGGTTAGTTTCTCTTCAGGGTAAAGCGGCGTCAGATTATCAAAATTAATCCGGTGCCGAACCGCATTTGGCTCTTCAAAATTGATTGTTTCAACTTTTAACAAGGCAAAATAGCGCTCGCCATCTTTCGGTGCGCGAATTTCACCTTCAACCGTGTCACCTGTGCGAAGGCTGAACCGGCGTACCTGACTTGGCGAGACATAAATATCGTCAGGACCGGGCAAATAGTTTGACTCAGGGGCGCGTAAAAACCCAAAACCATCTGATAGAACTTCAAGAACACCGCTGCCATAGATTGCAACTTCATTATCGGCGAGCTGCTTCAAAATCGCAAACATCATATCCTGTTTGCGAAGCGTACTGGCATTTTCGATTTCCAATTCTTCAGCATAAGCCAAAAGATCGGCTGGAGACTTCGCTTTAAGTTCCTGTAAATGCATGATTTTGCTCTGAAGGGGAAAATAAGCTGGCAAAAAACGCGGATGTGTAGGCAGCGGATGTTGTCATCTTGGGGGTGGTAACCAGAAAAGTCAATAAAGCTGGAATAGCGAAACTTTTGCTGGTGTTGAATTTCATATCTTTTGTCACATTCAGATTGGTTTGGCAACAGCCATAACGACAATAATAATCATTAAAACGGTCGGGACTTCGTTCCAAATCCGATAGGCTTTTGAAGATAGAGGCTTTTCATCATTTTCCAATAAACGCCGCATTTTTGAAAATTTACCGTGAACACCAGCCATTAAAAATACCGCTGCAAATTTTACATGAAACCAAGGCTCGCTGAATAATTCCAGGTTTAATGCCAGCATCCAAAGACCAAAAATAAAACTAGCAATCATCGCTGGCGTCATGATGCCCTTTAATAACCGGCGTTCCATTACTTTGAAAGTTTCAGCTTGGACTGATCCGGTTGGTGCATCCGCATGATACACAAACAATCTTGGCAAATATAATAATCCAACCATCCATGAAATAACTGAAATGATATGAAGCGATTTGATAATTTCATAGCTCATGAATATGTCCTATCGGTTGCGAATATGGTCGATCATCTTTTGTACATTTTCCACCGGTGTTGGTGGGGTAATGCCGTGTCCAAGATTGAAGATATGCGGACGATCATGGAACGCGTCAAGGATATGATCAATATCCCGAAACATTTCGGTGCCGGCATTCAGCAAACTTAATGGGTCAAGATTGCCTTGAACTGGCATTTTTGCGGGCAAATTCTGCCCTGCCCATACCGGATCAACCCCATGGTCAAGACCAATCGCGTCGACGCCGCTTTCAGCTGCATAACGGATCAAACCTTCCCCAATGCCCTTTGGAAAACCAATGATCGGCTGGTTATGTCCGTTTTTACGAACACCCTCGACAATGGCGCGCGCAGGTTTGATGACAAGCCAATCACGCTGGGCAGCCGGGACCGCACTTGCCCAGCTGTCGAAAAGCATCAATGTTTGTGCCCCTGATTGTGCCTGAAGCGATAAAAATAAAATCGTAGCATCGATCAAAATATCTAATAAACCATCCAAGGCTTTTGCATCTTGCCATGCCCATTGCCGCGCTTTGGAAAAATCGCGCGATGTGCCGCCTTGGGCCATATAGGTGATCAATGTCCATGGCGCACCAGCAAAACCAATTAATGTTGTTTCAGCCGGCAAGGCAGTGCGGGTTAAAGTCAATGCTTGTCCAACAGGTGCTAATTTCTGGCTAAGACCGTCAAGACAAGAGGGATCAATATCATCAGGCTTGTCCATTGCATCAAGTAAAGGTCCAACACCGGTTTTAAATCTTACATTGCGGTTCATTGCCCAAGGAACCATCAGAATATCTGAAAATATTATCGCTGCATCGAACCCATAACGAGCAATAGGCTGTAAGGTGACAGATGATGCTTTTTCAGGGTTGAGACAAAAGGAAATAAAATTTTTCTGGCTTGCGCGTATCTTCCGATATTCTTCTAGATAGCGGCCAGCTTGACGCATCATCCAGATCGGTGTTGTGCGTGCTTTTTTACCTTGAAGTGTTGAAAGGAATAACTGATTGGTCATTCTGTTCTCTAACATTATATATATATTTAAAAAAGGTTGTTGTTTTAGTAGTGCCTGTGTGTAACCACATCTTGGTTGTTATTCAAATGTTATTCACAGATTTATCCAGCTCAACTTTTGTTTATCTGCACATTCTTTCAATGGTTTGATGGTTTATCCATGAAATGGCCATTTAAAGCAGATGAATTTATCCCAAGGGGTATAAAAGCTGCGAAATTGTGCATAAGTGGCATTGGTTGGTAATTTTTTAAAAACAATCCCCAATGAGCTAAGATCTAACCACAATCTTATTAGTCGGTTTGATCCTCAAAATATCGTCTCGTATAATCGCAAAATTACCAGCCTTTTGGCGATGGAAATTGATGACAAATTGGTGATTTCTGGCTACATCTTGTTAGGTGATGCCAGAACAAACCCTACATATTCATCTTGTTTCAGATTCAACCGGCGAAACGGTTCATCAGGTGGCGCGTGCTTGTCTTGCACAATTTACTAATGTCAAAACAATTGAACATGTCTGGACCTTGATGCGGACGCCAGCGCATTTAGAGGCGCTTTTCGAAGGTCTTGATCGTAATCCGGGCATTTTGCTGATGAGTATCATTGATCAGAATCTACGTTCCAGCATTGAAAAAACCTGCCGCAACAAAGGCGTTCCCGTGGTTTCGGTTCTTGATCCGGTGGTGAATATGTTAACCACTGTTCTCGGACAGGCGATGACCAATCTGCCAGGTGGCCAGCGGCGTCTCGACACCGCTTATTTTACGCGCATGGCGGCTGTTGATTTTGCCGTTAGCCATGATGACGGCATGAATATGGGCAATTTGAGAAAAGCTGATATGCTCATTGTTGGCATTTCGCGCACCTCGAAAACACCAACGTCAATGTATCTTGCACATCGTGGCTATAAGGTTGCCAATTACGCACTTGTCCCAAAAGTATCGTTTCCCCAGCATTATCTTGATGGGCTGGATCTATTTGTTGTTGGGCTGACAAATGACCCAAAACGGCTCAGCCAGATTCGCCGCACAAGACAGGCAGCGATGCAGGACCACGCTAATGAAGATTATGCCAATATTGACCAGATCACTGATGAAGTGCGCAATGCAAGGCGGCTTTTCGCCAATAATGGCTGGCCAGTGATCGACGTCACCCGACGATCGGTCGAAGAAACCGCCGCGGCAATTTTGCAATATTATACAAAATGGACCGAGGCCCGATCATGACGCTTGCTGCTTTTACGCAATTACCGGATGGTGATCTGGTGCTGGCATCGGCTAGCAGCATTCGCGCCAAAATTCTGCATGATGCGGGTCTTGGCTATCGTTGCTACCCGGTTGCGATTGATGAAGAATCGATTTGCGCCTCGGCACGCGCCGAGGCGGTTCCGGTTGGCGATATCGCCATTATGCTTGCCGAAATG
>JADHOU010000104.1 GCA_016778825.1 Candidatus Puniceispirillum sp.
GGGCAATTATGGCTTTTGACCGGCCCTAACATGGCTGGAAAATCCACCTTTTTGCGACAGAATGCGCACATTGTGATTATGGCACAGGCAGGGCTTTATGTTCCTGCCGAAACGGCGGTGATTGGGCTTGTTGATCGTTTGTTCAGCCGTGTAGGCGCGGCCGATGATCTTGCGCGTGGTCGTTCGACCTTCATGGTTGAGATGGTTGAAACTGCGGCAATTTTGAATCGAGCCACCAATCGATCATTGGTTATTCTTGACGAAATTGGTCGTGGCACCGCCACTTATGACGGGTTGGCGATTGCTTGGTCGACGCTAGAATATCTGCATGACGCCAGCGCTTGCCGAACGCTGTTTGCAACGCATTATCATGAATTGACGCATCTTCAAAAAACCCTTGACCAGCTTCGTTGCCATGCAATGCAGGTTCGTGAATGGCAGGGATCAATTGTGTTTTTGCATCAGGTTGTTGCTGGTTCGGCGGATCGGTCTTATGGCGTTCATGTGGCACGGCTTGCCGGATTGCCAGCTGCGGTTCTTGGCCGTGCTGAAACCATTTTAGGCGAACTTGAAACCGGCCAACATGGCGCGGTTGATGCTGGTATGATGGCTGATAATCTGCCGCTATTTGATTATCAAAGCAAAGCGCTGGCAACGCCAGTAACGCCGGATGAAATTGGCTCGGTACTCGATGAAATGCAACCCGATAGCCTTACCCCGCGTGAGGCGTTGGATATGCTATACCGGCTTAAGGCATTGCGCCATGACCAAACTTCGCCGTCGCCGCGATCAAGTGATTGAGAATGACCAAAATTACAGATCAAGCATCGTCAAAATCGCAATCGGCTAAATCCAGTCCAGCCGCCATGTCGGCCGCCATGCCAGCCACTATGTCAGCCACTATGACCGATAGCATTGCATGGCATCGTTGGCTATTGCCGTTGCAAGGTGCAATGGCTGTCAATCAGCCACCGCTTGACCGGCAGGCGATCGAGGCCGAACTTGATTCATATGCCGCTGGCAAAACACCGGTAAATCGTACAAAGCTGTTAAGCTGTTTGCGAACCCATCTTGATCAGGCAAAAGCCAAGCTTCGCGAGTCGTTTTACCACAGCAATGATGGCGCTGTTTATGTTGGCATGCATGCTTGGGCCATTGATATTTTGCTGCAAAGCCTTTACGCGCAAACGCAAAAACAATGCGCTGGAGGTGATGAGCTGGCGCTGATTGCCGTTGGCGGTTACGGGCGTGGTGAAATGGCACCATTTTCCGATATTGATATCATGTTTCTGATGCCGAAAAAGGCAACAGAAACCCATACGGAATTTATCGAATTCATGCTCTATATTTTATGGGATCTTGGCTTGAAAATTGGTCATTCAACCCGCAGCATTGCCGAGTCAATTGATGCGGCAAATGACGATCAGACAGTGTTGACAAGCCTTCTTGAAATGCGTCATGTGGCTGGTGATGATTCGATGTGGGTGAGATTGAATCGGGCGGTTCAGCGTAAAATTGCCAAACAGAAACCGCTTGCCTATGTTGAAGAAAAGCTCGGGGAGCGTGACCTTCGCCATAAACGATTTGGCGATACGCGCTATGTTGTTGAACCGAACGTCAAAGATGGTAAAGGTGGGCTTCGTGATCTTCACAGCCTGTTCTGGATTGCCAAATATGCCTATCGTGCCAAAAGCATTATCGACATTGTCAAAAAGGGTATTCTTCGTGATGGCGAGGCGCGGAAATTTGCCTTGGCGCAGCGGTTTTTATGGACGGTTCGCTGCCATCTTCACTTTCATGCCGACCGACCCGAAGAACGGTTGGATTTCGAAGCGCAAATGATCATTGCACCGCGTCTTGGCTTTGCTGATCGGGGCGGCCTTCGTGGCGTTGAACGCTTTATGAAACGCTATTATCTGGCCGCGCGGAATGTTGGCAATTTGACGCGTATTTTCTGCGCGGCGATGGAAACTGATTTCCGCAAAAGTCTGATCAATTGGCGGCCTGATTTTCTGCGTACCCATGAGCTTGATCCGTTTCATATTGAAAGCGGGCGTGTCCAGCTTGTTGATGACGCCTTTTTCCGTGATGCGCCGGTTCGGCTAATTGAATTATTTGCCATTGCGCAAAAACATGACGCTGATGTTCATCCAAGCACGCTTCAACGCGTTACCCGAGCGTTATCGGCACTTGATTCAAAAACGCGTGATGATGCGCAGGCAAACCAATTATTTCTGGATATTCTGACATCGCGCAAAAACCCTGAACGGGTGCTTCGTCTGATGAATGAAAGTGGCGTGTTTGGTCGTTTCTTGCCCGATTTCGACCGGATCGTCGCGATGATGCAATTTGATATGTATCATAGCTATACAGTTGACGAACATACCTTGAAGGCGATTGGTATTCTTCACGGGATTGAGACTGGTGCGCTGCGCCAAGCTGCGCCAGTTGCGACGGAGATAATGCCGGAAATTGGATCGCGGCGCGCGCTTTATGTTGCCATGCTTCTTCATGATATTGCCAAAGGGCGTGGCGGTGATCATTCAGTTTTGGGCGCCGAGGTAGCATTGGCGGTTTGCCCACGTATGGGGCTAAGCCATGAAGAAACCGAAACCGTTAGCTGGCTGATCCTGCATCATTTGCTGATGAGCAAAATTGCGTTTCGCTATGATCTGAATGATCCGCAAACGATCGAGGATTTTGCCAGTATTGTGCAATCACCTGAGCGGTTGAAACTGCTTTTGGTTTTGACCGTTGCCGATATTCGGGCGGTTGGGCCAAATATCTGGAATGGCTGGAAAGCGGCGTTGATGCGCGACCTTTATTATCGCTGCGATGCCGTTTTGCGCGGTGCCGATCCGGCGGTCATCGCGCTTGGCAATGCCGAAGAGGCGCGTCACGAGGCGGCGGCGAAACTAACCGATTGGGACGCGGTGCGGTTTGCTGCGCATGCGGCGAATATGCCGCTGACCTATTGGACAGGATTTGATTGCGAAAGTCAGGTTCGTCATGCGCGGCTTTGTGATGAATTTGCCAATCAGGATGCGCTGTTGTTGATTGATTTCAAGCCTGATCCGGCGCGGCGCATAACCGAATTGACGATTCTTACCATTGATGATCCGGGGCTGTTTGCGCGGATTGCCGGTGCGGTGGCAGCGGCGGGTGCGAATATCGTCGGCGCGCGCATTACGACCTGTCATGATGGCACGGTTCTTGATGTTTTCTTTTTGCAGGATATGAAGAATCAGGCGATTGAAGATCAAAATGAACTGGCGCGAATTCGCACAACGCTTGAACGGTCGCTAATAGGGTCATTGAAACTTGAAAAGGCGCTTTTGGCGCGCTGGCAGCAAACCCCGCTTCGGGTGCGGCAAATGCCGGTTCCATCGCGCGTTCTTTTATCGAACAAAATCAGCAATACCCATAGCGTGATTGAAGTTAATGGGCGTGATTTTCCGGGCTTGCTTCATAAAATCACTCTTTGCCTTGCCGGTCTTGGATTGCAAATCCAGACGGCCACCGTGTCGACCTATGGCGAGCGCGTTGTCGATGTGTTTTATGTGAAAGATATTTTCGGTTTGCAAATTCAAAGTGAAACGCGCCAACAAACCATCCGCAACCGGCTGTTGGCGGTTTTTGATGATGCCTATGAGGAAGCGGTATGACCGATCAACCAAATGCATCAAATCCCACAAAACCCTCCTCGCTTGGCCGTGCTTTTCAACAGATTGGTAGCCTAACAGCAATTAGCCGTATTGTTGGCTTCATGCGGGATATTGCCTTTGCCAGTTTTCTGGGTGCAGGGCCAGCCGCCGATGCCTTTTTGGTGGCATTGAAATTGCCAAATATGTTTCGCCGCCTTAGCGCCGAAGGCGCGATGACCAATGCCCTTCTTCCCAGCTTTGCCAAAATACGCGAAACAGACGGGCGTGATGCAGCGCTTCGGCTTGCATCTGAAGCGCAGATTTTTCTGATCATTGTGCTTTTTGCGATTGTTGTGCTTGCCGAAATTTTCATGCCTGAAGTCATTGCGCTTCTTGCCCCGGGCTTTACCGCGACGCCTGATCGTCTGGCTGCAGCGGTTGATCTGGCGCGTGTGACGATGCCCTATCTGCCGATGATTTCCGTGGTTGCGCTTTGGGGGGCAATTGCTAATGCGCATGACCGGTTTATGGCCGCCGCCGCCGCGCCAATTTTGGCGAATCTCTGTTTTATCTCTGGGGCGATTTCGATCCCGATTTTGGCCGCGGATTTGGGCATGTTCAAAGCGCTGCCAATTGCCATTGGCCTTTTGGTTGCTGGGTTTTGCCAATTGCTATTTTTATTCTTTGTTCTGCGCCGCCTGTCGGCAGTGCCAAAACTGCAATGGCCGCGCCTGTCGAATGCGGGCAAACATATGTGGCGCAAATTCCTGCCAGCGGCGCTTGGTGCTGGCGGTATGCAGCTTAATCTTCTGGTCGATTTAATTTTGGCATCGATGCTGCCGGTTGGTGCGATTTCATGGCTCTATTATGCTGATCGTGTGGCGCAATTGCCGCTTGGTATTGTTGGCATTGCACTTGGTACGGCATTGCTGCCCAGATTATCCGCTGCCGAGGCATCTGGTCAAAAAGAAGAAATCACCCAAACGCTTGATGAGGCGATTATCTTTGGCGGCTTCTTTGTCGTGCCAGCGGTCATTGCGCTAATCCTTCTTGCCGGTCCAATCATTGAGGGGCTATTTGCCTATGGCGCTTTTTCGATTGATGATGCGGTGATGGCGGCAATGGCATTATCGGCCTACGCGCTTGGTCTTCCCGGATTTGTCATGGTGAAAATTTTGCAACCCGCGTTTTATGCGGCGGGCCAGCCGGGCACAGTTTTGAAAATATCAATCATGACCGTGGTAATCAATATAACAGCATCATTGGTGATGATGCCCATTTTTGGACATGTCGGGCTGGCACTGGCAACGTCATTATCAGGATTGATTGCGGCAATCACCATGGCGATTTTATTGCGCCGCCGCGGCCGTC
This sequence comes from Candidatus Puniceispirillum sp., assembly GCA_016778825.1. Lineage (GTDB taxonomy): Bacteria > Pseudomonadota > Alphaproteobacteria > Puniceispirillales > Puniceispirillaceae > UBA3439. The sequence continues at coordinate 5,016 of JADHOU010000104.1, forward strand.
TTGGCGGTGGTTGGCTTGGCATGGTTGGCCGGATTTTTCTTGCCAGTTTGGTCATGGCGATGTTGCTTTTGGCGATGGTTTGGCTTGCTGGAGGGATAAGACAATTTCTGCCCACGGCGGGCTGGCTTGCCTTTTTGGTTGCTGTTGGTGGCGGCGGGTTTCTGTTCGCCGCATGGTGTTTTCGGGCAATTCCAGCCGGATTTGTCCGCCGATTGGGCAACCGAAAGACTTGACCGCGGCCGCACAAGCGGGGATAACGCTGGCATATAATTTCAATTGCAGATGTGATGATTTGGCACTGGCCTGCGCGCATCTGATCAGGCGTGATGGATAGACCAAATGACCGATTCAACAATGCAGACATCCGCAGTAAAAGGCCGTATCTTTTCCGGCATCCAGCCAACCGGCAATTTGCATCTTGGCAATTATCTTGGTGCCATTCGCAATTGGGTTGCTTTGCAGCATGATTTTGAATCGATCTATTGTGTTGTTGATTTGCATGCCATCACCGTTCATCAAGATCCGGCTGATCTGCGAAAAAGCACGCGCGAAGTGGCGGCAAGCCTGATTGCCGCGGGCATTTCAACCGAACAATCAATCTTGTTTAATCAATCTTGTGTGCCGCAACATGCCGAACTGGCGTGGATTTTCAATTGTGTAACCCGTCTTGGCTGGCTGAACCGGATGACTCAATTTAAAGAAAAGGCAGGCAAAAACCGCGAAAATGCGTC
>JADHOU010000105.1 GCA_016778825.1 Candidatus Puniceispirillum sp.
ATCATCGGATTATCGCGCGGCGTTTGGGGGCGGTGGGTGCTGGCATCCTTATCGGTGTTCGGGTTTGCCGCGGTCTGTTTGAGGCTTGACAGATCAGTGTGATAGAAAATTTTTGTGTATGTTTCGCCAATCAATTTTCCCGTTTTTTGAAAAGCATTTTGGTCAATCTGACGGTCATCATTGGTTAGTCGGCTAAGAATCCAGCTAGCATAACGGGCGGTAATCATGTCGGTATCTTGCTGATCAATATCTTGACGTCCATTTTGAATGGCAATGTCGTGCATCTGATTGGTGGCATGATGCTGGCGACTATGTAATTGTTTCGCGGCTTTGGAGTATAGGCTGGTTTGCAGCCCCATGATTTTGGCAAAGGCAACAAAAATTGCCGCATTTTCGGCCGCTTTAATATTATGATTTTACTGTGGCGCATCATCCTGCGGGGCGGTAACACCGAATTACCAAATAATAATTGTGAAACAAACCAAAAATCGATGACACAGAGATTGCATCCTACCTCCTTCAGCGCAATGGCTGATGATGAGAATAAGTTTAGAGACATCTAATATGTCGGCAGTATTGGGGGCGTTTAGAATTGAAGTCACGCCAAGCTTATTTGCTTTATCGGATTCGGGCTTAATGGGTGAAACGAAGCGCTTCGCCAGCGGCGCGGATCAAGGCGCGCGCTTTATTGCGGGTTTCTTCATATTCGGAATCTGGGTCACTATCATAGACAATACCAGCACCAGCCTGAACATACATGGTTTGATCCTTCACCACCGCCGTGCGAAGCGCGATACAGGTATCAAGATCGCCGGCCACCGAAATATAACCAATCGCACCTGAATAGGCACCGCGGCGGTCGGGTTCAAGTTCGTCAATCAATTCCATTGCGCGAATTTTTGGGGCGCCAGATACGGTACCGGCAGGAAAACCGGCAATGAGCGCATCAACCGCATCCAGATCATCACGGATTTCGCCTTCAACCTGCGAGGCGATATGCATCACATGGCTGTAATATTCGACATCGTAATTTGACCTCACCCGGACGGTTCCGGGCTTTGAGACGCGGCCAACATCATTGCGGCCAAGGTCAAGAAGCATCAAATGTTCGGCGCGTTCTTTGATATCGGCCATAAGATCGGCCGCATTTGCCGCATCTTCATCAGGCGTTTCGCCGCGTTTTCGGGTGCCGGCAACCGGCCGAATGGTGACATCCTTGCCACGCAACCGCACCAGAATTTCAGGGCTAGACCCAACAATCGACATTTTGCCAAAATTGAAATGAAACAAAAAGGGTGATGGGTTCAACCGCCGCAATGACCGATAAAGATTGATCGAGGGAAGGTGAAACGGGATGCTGAAACGTTGGGATAGCACAATCTGGAAAACATCACCCGAACGGATGTAATCCTTGGCTTTGGCGACCATTTCCAAAAAGGTCGTTTTTTCCATATTGGTTTCAGGTTCGGGAAGCGGGGTATTGGCATCGCCCATTTCGGTATGCGGCAATGGTCGGTCCAAATCCTCGATCGCAGTGGCAAGCCGTGATTGCGCGTCGTCCCATGCTGATTTGGCATCGTCCCAATCGTTTGGGCGAATTTGCGTCACCAAGGTGATATTGTCTTTTAAGCGGTCAAAAATGGCAATGAGCGATGGCCGCAATAGCAATGAATCATCCATCTCAACCGCCGCTTGCTTGGCGTTGGGAATGTCTTCGATCAACCGGATCATATCATAACCGAAATAGCCAAACAATCCGGCGGCCATTGGCGGCAGATCGCCAGTATCAGGCATTTCAGATTGGCGCATCAAAGCGCGAAGCGACTCAAACGGCGCCAGTGATTCCAGCTGAAACCCAGCATCGTCGGCTGGTGTGATGTTGATTTCAGCGCGGCCATCGCGGCAACGCCAGATCAAATCAGGGGCAAGACCAATCACCGAAAACCGGCCGCGAACTTCGCCGCCTTCAACCGATTCCAGCAAAAAGCAATTTGGCTTGTCACCAGCCAGCTTTAGATAGGCCGACACTGGCGTTTGAGTATCAGCAACAAGAACCCGCGAGACAAGAAGTTGGCGGCCGCCAGCCTGAAATTGGGCCGCAAATCTGTCGAAGTTTTCACTGCTGGCAAGCATTATTGCTGGCTTCCAACCAACAATTGTTGAACCGGTGCAACATTCAGCTGCAGGTCATGTTTTTCCGACAAAGATAATAACACCATATTCAGCATGTCTTCTTGCAGGGCGTTATTCATCACTTCGATAACAATTTTGCTGGTTTCGTCAATTTCGGTATCTTTGGCAGCGACAATCTCGATTGTTTTGACCGCGATGGATTCACTGCCGGTTTCGACAATGCTGCTTACACCAGTTGCCTGCGAAAAGGCTTTATTGGCAATCAGACCCGCAGCCTGATGATCAAGGCCAAGACCGTTGCGGCGGAAAGACTCGGTGATGGTGCCATTATCATCATTGGCTTTGACTGCAGCTTCGGCGCTGGCTTTGGCCTTTTTGATTGCCTGCACCAATTTCCAATCGGCAATGGCGCGGCTTTTCACGTCATTCAGGCTTCGTTCGGCTTGCGGGCTTTGCGAATTGACCCGAACCGCAAAGAACATATCGTCACCACCTTCTTGGATAACGCTTGTTTCATTCACGGCGCTTGTCCAAATCAGATCAAGAACGGCGCTATCCTGAATAAGGTCGGCACCATCGCCATTTATCGGATTGCCATCAATGTCGAGACCATTGCGGCTGACATTATTGATTTCGGCAAGCGTGCCGCCAACCTTGGCCGCAGCTTCAGCCAACGTTGCCCCCGACCCAAGCGCATCTTCAAATTCATTGACCTTGTCATAAAGAATGCCAATTGAATTTTCTGCACGAAGCACATCGACAATCTTTTCCTTCACATCATCAAGCTTGGCCGCGCCGCCTTCGGTAATCGCGTCAACGACCAAAACATGGTGGCCAAAGGCTGTCTCAACAGGGCCGGCAGGCATGTCAGTCGCGGTTGCAAACGCCACATCAGCAAGCGCTGAATCAAGCGCCGTTTTTGTCACAGTGCCAAGATCAGTGTCAGCTTCTGTCCAATTCAGCATATCGGCTGCAACCGCAGCAAAGTCCTCACCTGCTGTTAGGCGGGACAGGGCGGTATCAGCGGTTGCCTTATCGTCAAACACCATTTGCCGGATCTGGCGTGTTTCGGGGGTGCTGAACTCGTCAATACGATTTTCAAATGCGGTTTGAATTTCGGCATCAGTAATTTTGATGCTGCTGGCAATCAAATCGGCCGAAATGCTGGCGATTGTTGCACTCCGCAACTCGGGCGCGTCATAGATAGATTTGTTTTCAGCAAAATAGGCAGCAAGCGCGCCTGCGGTTGGCGCTTCGATTGTTTCGGGCGTTACTGGAAAGCTGGTCAGACGCACACGGCGACGCTCAAGGTCATAAGCTGCCACAATCCGCGCGCTGGCCTCATCAAAGCGTGATCCAGATGCCAAAGCGCCAACAAGCTGATCACGCATCAATACGCCATCAACACGCTGCAGATATTCACCTTCAGACATGCCAGCATTGGCAAGGGTCTGCATGAAGCGGCCTTCGGAAAAATTACCAAGCTCGTCCTTGAACGAGCCTTCATTGACAATCGCGTCGCGCTGCATATCACGGGTGACGGTCAGGCCAAGCGAACGATTTTCGGCACGAAACAACACATCGCGCGACATCGCGCCCATGATGTCATTTAACAAACCGCCTTGAAGCGCCTCGCCAACAGTACTGTTTGGCAGATAATTGCGACGCGTGCGCTCAAATTCCATTGCAACTTCACGCGGTGATACCGATTCCTCACCAGCCGAGACGGCTTTATCACTGCCACCAATAAGGCTGGTTGTGCCATCACCAATACCCCATAACGCAAAGCCACCTGCCAAAAACAGGAGAAAAAACTTCATGACTGGAGATTTGGCACCGCTGCGCATTGCCTGTAGCATTTTTGTGTCGTCCATTTCTTTGTTGGTCAGGCAGTTTGGCCTGAAGATCAAAATCTTTCATATTGGTAATAAAGATTGCCGACAAGTGGGGCAACTTCAATATCGGAAAATAATGAGTTTCTGGGCGAAAAAGCAGGGTTTTTTGGTCAAATCGCCGAAAGGGGGTGATCAGAAGACTGGCATGATAACGTTCGAGCGGGTAATGTTGCGCAATCTGACATTGATCAAAGAGTGCCGCGATGGTCTCTTTGACCTCACATCTGTAAATGATGGTTGCTTATGATAGTGGGCAATGATAGCGGGATTTGACCAATGATTATTGCTGGAAATTGGAAAATGAACCCAGCGTTAGCGGTGGCAGGCCAGTTGGCGAACGCATTAACGACGCGCAGCTTTGAACCGGTAACGCGCATCCTGTTTGCACCGCATCCTTATTTAGTGCCAATGTCGGTTCGGCTTGGGGGTAGTGATGTCCGGCTTGGCGGTCAGGATTGCCATCAAGATGTTTTGGGGGCGCATACGGGCGATGTGTCGGCGGCGATGCTTCGCGATTGTGGCGCGTCTTTGGTTCTTTTAGGCCATTCAGAACGCCGCGCTAATCATGGTGAGACAAGCGCGTTAATCGCAGCAAAGGCAGCGCAGGCATTGGCGCATGATCTTGATGTGATGATCTGTCTTGGTGAAACTTTGGACGAACGCCGCGCCGGACTGGCCGAACAGATTGTGATTGATCAATTACATGCGTCATTGCCAGCAAATTTGCTGCACGGCGACGACGACCTTTATGGCCGGGTAATGATTGCCTATGAACCGGTCTGGGCAATTGGCACTGGTGAAGTGGCATCGGTTGACGAAATCGCCGCGATGCATCAGGCCATTGCCAGCGAATTGCCAAAAAGCCAGAACGGCCACAAGGCACCATTGCCCATTCTTTATGGCGGGTCGGTGAATGCCGATAATGCAGAGGCGATTTTTGCTATTGACCATGTCGGCGGGGCGCTTGTTGGCGGTGCCAGCCTTGATGCGGCGGCGTTTGATTCAATCTGCGAGTCGGCGGTTTCACAAATGTCAAAATCCTAACTTTTCGGAAAAATACGCCCGATCTGCTGTCAAAGCTGTCTTTTGCGGCATTTTGGTTGAAAAACAGTCCAAGAAACCATATAAGCGGCGGAACAATCTTATTTGCAGGAAAATAAAAGATCATGGAAACGCTGATTTTGACCATTCACATTCTGATCGCCCTCGGGCTGGTCATTACAGTTTTGCTGCAACGTAGTGAAGGTGGTGGTCTTGGTATCGGCGGCGGTGGTGGTGGCGGCGGTTTTATGACTGCTCGCGGAACAGCCAATCTGTTAACCCGTTTGACAACGATCTTGGCTGTTGGCTTTTTCACCACAACGGTCACGCTTGCGATCATGGCTGGCGCGGGTAAAGAGCCGGTTTCGATCGTTGATGATGTGATCAAACAAGCCCCTGCAAAGACATCTGGACCGATCGTTCCAACAGGGCAGTAGTCCAAGTCCGGAATTCGGCCTTTTGTCAATCCTAAGAATTTTCACTATTTTGCACTTCGTTGCATTTTGTGCCTTATCAAGCGCGCGGCAATAGGCTATTAAATTTGTCCATGCCTCGTTATATTTTCATCACTGGTGGCGTGGTTTCCTCGCTTGGTAAAGGTCTTGGTGCAGCAGCGCTCGCATCATTATTGCAAGCGCGCGGATACTCGGTTCGCCTT
>JADHOU010000106.1 GCA_016778825.1 Candidatus Puniceispirillum sp.
GCCTTCTTCATAACCAACATAACCAGGAGGCGCGCCAATCAGCCGTGCGACTGCGTGTTTTTCCATATATTCGGACATATCAATCCGCAATATGGCCGAATCATCATCAAACAGAAATTCGGCAAGCGCCTTAGCAAGCTCGGTTTTGCCAACTCCAGTTGGGCCAAGCATCAAAAAGCTTCCCATTGGCTGGTTAGGGTCAGCAAGGCCAGCGCGCGCACGTCTTGTCGCATTGGCAACCGCTTTGACCGCATCCGCCTGCCCAATGATCCGTTTACCAATGTAATCTTCCATTGCCAATAATTTATCACGTTCGCCTTCCAGCATCTTATCAACCGGAATACCTGTCCAATTGCTGATCACGCTGGCGATATGCTGGCTGGTCACTTCTTCATTCAGCAATTCGGATTCGGCAACAGCGGCCTTGGCGGCGGCAAGATCCTGCGCCAAGGCTGGTAATTTGCCGTAGGTCAGTTCAGCTGCCGCTTCAAGATTGCCTTCACGCTGCGCCACATCGAGCGCGTGGCGCGCATCTTCGATCGCCTGTTGCAGGCTGACAACTTCAGCCGTTTTGGCCTTGATCGCATTCCATGCCGCGCCAAGCGTTTGGGATTGTTTTTCAAGATTGGCAAGCTCGGCTGCGATCGCATCAAGCCGTTTCATATCGGGTTTGTGCGAGTCTTTTTGCAACGCCGCCTGTTCAATTTTCAACTGCATGATTTGGCGGTCCGTACGGTCAAGATCGGCAGGTTTGCTATCGGCCTCGATCCGCAAATGACTTGCCGCCTCATCCATCACATCAATGGCTTTATCAGGCAAGAACCGCTCATTGATATAGCGCTGCGACAGACGCGCCGCCGCGACGAGCGCATCATCCGTGATCCGCACACCATGGTGAAGTTCGTATTTTTCCTTCAGGCCACGAAGCACGAAAATTGTGTCTTCAACCGAAGGTTCATCAACAAATACCGGCTGGAAACGGCGGGTTAGCGCCGCGTCTTTTTCAACATATTGCCGATATTCATCGAGGGTTGTGGCACCGATACAGCGCAATTCACCACGCGCTAAAGCGGGTTTCAGCAAATTTGACGCATCCATCGCACCATCGGTTTTGCCAGCGCCAACAAGCTGGTGCATTTCATCGATGAAAAGAATGATCTCACCATCGCGATCCTGCACCTCTTTCAAAACAGATTTCAGCCGCTCTTCAAATTCACCACGATATTTTGCACCAGCAACAAGCGCCCCCATATCAAGCGAAAGTAGGGTTTTATTGGCAAGCGCCTCTGGCACATCAGAATTGATAATACGTTGCGCCAGCCCTTCGGCAATCGCCGTTTTGCCAACCCCGGGCTGGCCAATCAAAACCGGATTATTCTTTGTCCGGCGTGCCAGAATCTGGATTGTCCGGCGCACTTCGGCATCGCGTCCAATAACTGGATCAAGCTTGCCATTACGCGCAGCTTCGGTCAGGTCGCTTGTATATCGTGACAAGGCATCATAGCTATCTTCAGCAGCGTCACTATCGGCGGTGCGACCTTTACGCATCTCGTCAATCGCCGCGCTTAGCGGGGCGGGTTCAACGCCTGCCTTTTTCAGAATTTTGCCAACCGACCCGGTTGATTTCGTCATCGCAAGAAGCAGAAGATCAACGGCGATAAACTGGTCATGGCGGGCTTTGGCCTCGGCCTCAACAGCGGCAAAAATCCGCGCCAGATCAGCATCAAGCTGCAACTGGCCTGCGCCGCTTCCGGTAACTTGCGGAAATTTATCAAGACCGGCCTTTAGCAGTGCCGACAATGAGGCGCTGTCAGCGCCGGCCTTTGCCAGCAGCGTTTTAACCGTCATGTTATCGTCTTTTAGCAATGCTGCCAAAACATGTTCGGCGGTCAATTTCTGATGATTTGCCGCCAATGCTGCCGATTGTGCGGCACCAATGGCATTGCGTACCAAGGCTGTAAATTTATCACTTTGCATCACATTATTCCCCCATTTGGCCATCTACCAAATCACATAAATCACGTTGATCCTGCATCCCAGACTTTTCTGGCTAGATATTTTCGGACCAGCTGTTTTCTGGTTTTGCGGCAAGACCAGCTTTCATGATGAGAAAACGCTATCATTGCGCAGCCAGTAACGCACCGGAAAGCCGGCCTATTTGTCGATGTAAATTAGGGTCATTGTTATGCAGATGATGTGGGCATGGCGAGATACCATTTCAAGTTTTCGGACAAAAATAATTGCCTGTCATTTGCCGGTTTGATCTTGCCGCTTGTCAGCGTCATGCCATCATGCTGAACTGCGGCATGACAACCAACCCATCACCCCTGCCACCAATCACCCCTACCGGTTTTATTGGCAATCGCGAATTTGTTTTGACCGAATGGCGGTTTTTGCTGTTCGGGCTGTTAATGGCGTTTTGGTCATCGCTTGGCCAGACTTTTTTCATTTCGCTTTTTTCAGGGCAAATTCGTGCAGCCCTTGATCTCAGCCATGGTGACTTTGGCACCTATTACGCGCTTGCCACGACCGCCAGTGCCATCAGCCTGATCTGGCTTGGCAAGCTTGCCGATATGATGCGGCTGGAAAGGCTGGCTATTTTCATTCTTGGCAGCCTATGTGTTGCGGCCATTTTATTCAGTCAGATTTCATCATTATGGATGCTTGTTGGCGGGCTATATTTGCTGCGAATGTTTGGTCAAGGCATGATGACGCATGTCTACACAACCGCCATGGCACGACGCTATGTTGTGACGCGTGGCCGCGCCATTTCAATTGCCCAGCTTGGCCACACGCTTAGCGAATCCATTGGACCGGCAAGCATTGTTGCGCTTCAGGCCATTTTTGACTGGCGAAGCCTATGGATTGGCCTGCCATTGATTGCCTTTTTAACGTTAGCACCTTTTCTAAGGCTTTTGACACAGCGCACCCGTTTACAAGATGGCGAAGGGCTTGATGGCCTTAGTGCAAATCAGCCAATGCCCGATCTTGCCTTTGGCGGTAGAAAACAATGGCGGCGCAATCAGGTTTTGCGCGATCCGGCCTTCTGGCTTGGTTTCATCTGGCTTGCCGCAGTGCCATCTTTTGTTTTGACCGGCCTGTTGTTTCATCAAATCTATTTGGCCGAAGCCAAGGGTGTTGCCCTGTCAACATGGACGGCGAGTTATGTTCTTTATGCCGTTTTTGCGGTGATTGGCAGCCTGACCATCGGCCAGCTGATTGACCGGTTTTCAGCGCGCCGCATTGCCGCGCATACGCTTTTGCCAAACACCTTGGCCTGTCTTGCGCTCTGGCTTGGATCAGCTGAAATTGGCGTGCCGTTATTTTTCATTCTTTTTGGTTTGGCCGTTGGCATGCCGCACACCACCAATGCCGCCCTGATCGCCGAGGTATATGGCACCCGCTATATGGGCGAAATCAAAGCGCTGTTCATGCCGGTTGGTGTTTTTGCATCGGCCTTGTCACCAATGTTAATGGGGTGGATGATTGATGCTGGCTTGGGGTTGGACGCCTTGCTTGGGATGAATATCGCGCTTGCTTTTGGCGCGCAGATTATGGCCATGCTTGTCTTGCATTTTCGGAGAGCTTTGTGAATGATAACCTTATGAAACACCGCATTTTGACAATCATATTTGCCTTTGCTATTAGCTTTGTCCCAAGCTTTTTCATGGGCTTTGCCTTGCCAAATCCAGCCGCAGCGACAAGCCAAGGATTTGCCATTGATGGCGAAGAATGGCCAGGGTTCTGGTTTGTTTGTGAATTTTCCCAACGTCAGCGCGCACCTGATGATGGCTGCAAGATGTTTGATGATGAGGGGTTTCAACTTGCCGAAGGCCGGCTTCGCTATATCCGCATGCTTGGCTCGACCGAAACCGCCTGCCGTGGCAATAAAAAGGGTCAGTGCTTTTCGGCAAGCATGCCAAACATTCGCATTTCACGAACCGATCGTGGCAAGCTCAGCCTTGGTGACAAGCAATTCAAGGTTCGCTATTTTGGCTGCACACAGATTTACTATTTTGCCGACACGCCAACTTACCGCGAAATATGGCCTGACAAGAAACGTTGTTTTTGGGCCAGCAAGCGCCGCTTTTACATTGCCCCTTATCTAGGTAGCGTAACCATCACCGATTAGATGCGTTACCGCCTGTAGTTCTGCGAGCCCGATCAATGACAATGACATATGATGAATTGCCGATTTGCCATCCTGATACCGGATTTATTTCGGTTGCTGGCGATGAGGCTTGTGCTTTTTTGCAATCGATCATCACGGCAAATGTTGAAACATTGCCAATTGGCGCGTGTCGTCCATCGGCGCTGTTAACCCCGCAAGGCCGCGTGCTGATTGACATGATGGTTTACCGGCCCGCATTGGATCGATTTTTGATACGAAGCGATATGGCACGGCGCGATGATCTGTTTATCCGACTTCGCCGCTATCGGTTGCGGCGACCCATTGATCTGGCGATTGAGCCTGATATCAGGCTTGTTCTGTTGCTTGGCAATCAGGAAGCTGAAACAATGGTCATCCCGATGATTATGTCCTGCAGTGATCCGCGAAGCCCACAACTTGGCAGCCATTGTCTGGTCGAAGCATGCCATCTGCCAGCGCAAATGGGCGCTATTGATCGCTGGCATGCAAACCGCATTGCCGCCGGCGTTCCCGAAGGATCGGTTGATTTGACCCCTGAACGCGCCTTGATGCTTGAGGCAGGCCTTGACCGGCTTGGTGCAGTTGATTTTGAAAAAGGCTGTTATGTTGGTCAGGAAGTGACCGCACGCACGCATTATCGCGGGCTGGTCAAACGCCGCCTTGTACCGCTAACCATCGCTGGCGATCCACCAGCCATTGATAGCGATATCATGTGGCAGGGCACCGTCATTGGCAAAAGCAAAACCGCAGCCGCATTAACCGTCCCGATCACCGGCGCGCATGGGCAGGCGGACGCAAAATCAATTTGCCTGGCACTTTTGAAACTAAGTGACCTTCATGATATTCTTGATGCACCTGCCGATGATGATAGCCCAACGACGAATGACCCGACAACCAATGGCATAATAATCAATGGCCATGCCGCCAGATTGGCGCTGGCTGATTGGATGCAGCCATTGCCACGCCAAGCCAAGTCCAAAGGATAAGTCACAAAAGGGTTAAGCCATAAAAGGCTTAGTTTAAAAAGGCCTAATCATCCCTGCCAAATAGGGCAATGGCTGCCAACTTAACCTTGTTTTTTTCAGCAATCAGCGATTCAACATGCGTGATTTCGGCCTGCATCGCCGCGACATAGGCCTGTAAATCCTCGATGTTCCAGCGTTGCTTATCGGCTGGTAATCCACCTGGCTTTAACCGATCTAATTCATCATCCATGACCTGCTCCTGCTTGTCATCGCCTTTTTCATGGCCTTTTTGATGGCTGTTTTCCGCCTAATTTGCACTTTTTCAACGCTTCAGGAAAGGCAGGCTTTGCAATATTACGCAATCCCCCTTATAAAGGGGTACGTTTTCTCTTAATCTCAATGAATGAAACGCACCTGGCTCGCCCAATAATTTCACGGAGTGCGCCGGGGCGGCAATAGGTAAGACATATGACACAACTATTGATGCCAAAAGCCACCGCCGTATGGCTGATTGATAACACCGCGCTGTCTTTTGACCAGATTGGTGCCTTTTGTAATCTTCATCCGCTTGAGGTTCAGT
>JADHOU010000107.1 GCA_016778825.1 Candidatus Puniceispirillum sp.
AATTTTGGCTCGCAGGCATTGGTTTTTGCTGGTGGCCGGTTGCTTGGCCGTTTTGGCCAGTTTGGCCGTCTCGCATCGGGTAAAGCCGTGCCATTTCCCGAAGGCACGCGTTCGGTTGCGGTTGTCGCTGGCAACCGTAACCTTGGGCTATATTTCGCCGCGCTACCCGCCGATCCATTATTTGCGCTTTTTGTTGCAGCCTATCAATTACCGCTTTACCTTACACCGATGGTGGCTGGCTGGTTTGCTGATCGGTCACAAAAGACATAATTTTTGACCCCATGATTTTTGATCCAATCATTTGATCGACGATTATTCGGCACTCGCCCCATCATGAGACCACATGAACAATCCTGAATTTCACATGCTAAATGCCAGCCAGACCCGCCGTAACGCAGCGATTGATGCGTTGCGCGCGCCTTGTTACGCGCTTGGTATTACGATGGCCGGATTTTCCACAATCGCACGCGAATCTGGGTTTGATTTCTGGATGGCGCTTGTGACCTCGCTTGGCGTTTGGGGGATGCCCGGGCAGGTGGCCTTTGCCAGCCTTTATTCGGCAGGTGCATCTTTATTTATCATTTTTGTCGCGGTATCGCTGGCGAATATGCGGATGTTGCTGATGGTTATTTCGGCGGCTGATATGATGCATCTGAAATCGCATAATCTGCCCCTATGGAAACGAATCTTCTGGATGCAGTTTCTGGCAATTACGGCATGGGCGAATTTAGGGCTGGCGCAGCAGAAATACCCCTCGCATCTGTTATTGCCATATTATCAAGGTTTTGCCCTGATGATCTTTGCCTTTGGCATTCTTGGCACGATCTTTGGGTTCTTTTTAAGTGATCTATTGCCGCCGGATATTTTGCGCGTGGTGATCTTTATCACCCCAATTTATATTTTGCTTTTGATCATCAATGCGCGGCAAAAGGCCAACCGGCTTGCCGTATTGATTGGTGGTGTTCTTAGCCCAGTGTTTTTTCCATTTGCCGGTGAATGGGCCATCCTGATTGCTGGTATTCTTGGTGGCAGTTTGGCCAGCCTTTACAGCCGGTTCATTGCCAAATGGCATCTCGATCCGGTGCAATAGGGCGATGATGATGTGGCAGGTGATTTAATGGAAGATTACGGTTTTTTCCAATCATGGGCAGCGGTATTTTGCGCCATTGTTGGAACGATCATCTGGCGGATTGCCGGTGTTGTTCTGGCATCGCGTATTCCGGCTGACGGGCCGGTGATGGGGTGGGTCAACACAATGGCCTATGCCATGGTTTCGGCCGTTTTATTGTTGATATTGGTTCATCCAACTGGCGTATTGGCAACAACCGGCCTTGATCACCGCCTGATTGGGCTTGGTGCCGGATTATTGGCAATGTTCATTAGCAAGCACCTGATCTTTTCGCTGCTTTGTGGCATTAGCGCCTTCGCGCTGGCGATCCAGCTTGTCTAGCGACTGCCGAGGCGATTAGAATGGTAATGGCTCGCCGCGATAGCTCTCATAAATGCCGGTTGTTGCAAGATCAAGCGCATCGAAACGCGCCAAAAGTCCGGCCGCGCTGTCAGCCGGTGCAACATCAGCGGCACCCCCGCCCATATCGGTTCGCACCCATCCCGGGTGATAGGCACCAACAGCAATCCCACGTGGCGCCAGTTCGGCAGCAAGCGTTCTGGCGACATTGGTTGCGCCAGCTTTGGAGGCACGATAGATCGGCGCATTGCTGCTGGCACGTTCCTGACTCCCCATAATTGATGAAATGACCACAATTTTACCGGTCATGCCAGATGGGTGGCGCTCGCCATCAGCGGGTTCCAGCAAATGCGGTAAAAATGATCGTGCGGTGAAAAAGACGCCAGCAATGTTAGTCATCAAAACCGATTCAATTGCGCGGCTGTGATGGGCAGGGTCTTCAAGGCCACCATAGCCATTCAATACCCCTGCATTGCAAACCAGAATGTCGATTTTGCGGGTCATACCAGCGGCAATTTGTTTCATGTCAGCCTCGGCAGTTACATCGAGCCCAAGAAGGCTGATTGCCGGATTGTCGCGGGCAAGCGCAACCAGATCAGGGGCGTCCATAACATTGCGGGCGCAGGCAATGACCTGATCGCCGCGTTCGGCCGCCTGTTTTGTCATTTCAAAGCCGATGCCGCGATTGGCACCAGTGATCAACAGGATTTTCGACATGGGTTCTGCCCTTATAGGTAAATGGTGAAAAGATGAATTGCTTTTTGCCGATGCCGTCTAGCTGGCCGGATTGATAATCGCCGGATCAAATGGCGGGCGGGTAAAGATTTCGCGAAGCATTGATTCAAAATGCGCCAATGGCTTGGTTGGGTAATCGGGATCAAAGGCCATCTGATCCCAATCACGGCAAAATTTCTCGCAGCTATCAAACCAGACATGGTCGCGGTAAATATCACGGGCGTTTTTATCAACCCCCATTGCATCGCCATAATAATACATCTGGAAAACGCCATGATGTTCTATAATCCATGCGACTTCGGCGCGGACATAGGGGCGAATGATTGCGGCGGCGAGCTGGGAATGGTTAAGCGGTGCCAAATCATCACCAAGATCATGGATCAATGCGCCAACAATTAGCTCGATATCAGCTCCATCAGCCTCGGCACGCGTGGCAGATTGCAATGAATGTTCAAGCCGGTTGATTTGATAGCCGGCAAGTGAGTCCTTAAGGCTGGCAAGGGCAGCAAGCAAACGGTCGGGCAAAGCCACAACAAATTCATCTTCTAGTGCATTCAAAAAGGCATAATCTTCCGCGGTGCCTTCATCCATGCGGATAAAGCTGACATGCTGCATGGTTTTGCTCTCTGAAAATGATTGATATTAAGACACAATCATAGGCTAATTTGCCGATTTTAACCAACTATTTGTAGTTAGCGGATTGCATCACTTTGGAAAAGACAGGCTCAGATAGTGATGGTGGCATCTCTTGTTACAAACAGCCCCTGATCACACAAAATTTGCATAATGTCTCAAATCATGTCTTTGTGATGGGCAAGCTATCGATCTTCAATAAGCCCTATCAGGTGGTCTTGTAAATTTTCCAAATAAATAAGTTTGAATTTAACTTCAATTTTGGCAAAACTTTCGACTCTTTAGCCACGCTTGATTGCAAGAATATCGTCAAAAAGATTGCCGATTGATCGGAAGAATTTTGCAAGTTTGGTAATTATCTCGGCCCTCGCATATTTCCAAACCTTACTTAAGATTGTATTTACTTAAACTGTATATTCTCAATAGCATTAACCTCATCGCCGAGCAAAAAAAACACTATGACAGAATTTCAACAAATGATTGAAACACTTATTGATCAGCTTTTGTTAAGGTTGCCATCGTCAATCTTTCTCGATTTTCCTTTGCTTAGCGTCTTGCTGGCAAACCCAAATGGCCGATATGTTCTTGCTGGCCTAGTTATCGTTATCAGTTGTATTAGCCTTTGGGTTTTTCTTCGTATTGCCCAGGTTTTGTTCGGCAAACAAACAAAACCTGACTCTGATTTAGGTGGTTATTCAGCTAAACCTGACGCCATCAATTTGCCAGAGGCCGTGTCTAAAGATGAATTTCGGTTTTTAAAACGTGCAGACGCAGAAATAGTTCAAAGTGATGACGACCAAGCATTGGCAGCAATTGAGCAGGAGATGCTTGCCATTAAACAGCTTTTTGCTGATGGTCATATTTTAAAAGATGTCTACGTGACCGAAACGCGACGTCTTTACGTCAAGGCAAAAGCCCTCAGAATTTGAAGCTATTTTGGGCTTCCAAAGTATAGCTGAGCGTGCTTTTGGATCTGCCTTAGCTATAATGAACAGGGCGCTTTACTTGCGGCCTGGGGTTTGCTGAGAGGTCGAACATGGCTGTTTTAATGCTCTCGTGTCAGCCATCGTTGGTTCGACAGAGATAATGTTTTTCGGCCAGCATTATTGATTGCATCACTGCCATCCAAAAGCCGTGTGTTTGGTGGGCTAATTTTTTATCCTTGGGCACGGTTTATCACCAGCAAGTTATTATCATATTAATTTTGATAATATTATTAAAGATTTTTAGTGGCGAAAGATCGGCAGTGTCAATCGGAAGGAGTTGGCTAGGGTGCTCAGCGATGCTGATTTATTTACTCTAAATAATTCTAGCCATCAGGTCCAAACCAGCCAATTACTTGTTTTGGAAAGAGTGGAAACTAGCCAGCAATTCGTAATCTTGGATAACTGGCATCAAGCTTGCTTACTCAAAAGATATGCTTAAATATTTTTAAATCGTTAATCCCTTGCAGAACTCACTTAATTATTACAGCGTTTTGCAATGTGCCTAGAAATTAGTTAAGACAATATCGCAAGATTGAAATGAGTGAAATGGCACCAAAAATTGCAAAAGCAATCTTTGTTGGTAATATCAAGGGTGGTGTCGGAAAAAGCACACTTACTGTGTATCTGACCGACTATTTGCGGCACCGATTCAAACGCCAATCGGTGGTACTCCTTGATACTGACCCACAAGGTACATCATTTGAACTGATCGAGCCAAAAAGCAGAAATGGTGACGCACGATTTTTCCCGATTGGTGACCGTTATGATGGGGTGAATATGACCATACTCGATGGTGTGATTCGTCGCTTGCTTGCGCAGAATGATGGCATTGTGATGGTGGACACTGGCGCTGGCAAGCTTGGCAATTTCTGGAAAATGGCGTTTTTATGCAACACGCTTTTGGTGCCAACCTCAATGTCATGGGCCGATTTGCGGCCAACAATTGATTTTATCAAGGAAATTGATGAAAGAAAGGCCGATTTGCGATCAGTTACGCCGCATGTTGTTGTTGTTCCCAACCGGGTATCACCGCAACAGCGTCATTTCCAGCAGATCTCTGATGCATTGCTTGAAGTCAATGCCATTCTGGCGCCGCCCATTTCCGAATTATCAGCAGCGCGCAACTCGTCGTCAGATTTTTCTGGTCTAGACGGTGTTGAGGGCACGCGGTTTCACCGCGAAATTGAACGGCTTGGCGAATTTCTGGTTGACTATGTTATTAGCGGCGAGCTTGACCGGATATATGCAGAAACTGCCAATTAACTCAGCTTTGACTCACCCGCTTAATGCCGTGGCAACCCATTTGTGAAAATGATGCGTTGGTGCATCCATCACAGCCGAGAATTTGCCACCATCATATTGGCTGGAATGACGGCCTTTTTGCATGCCTTCAACAACAAACACATCTTCGACAAAAATATCACGCCACATGGTTGTATTGGTGGCACGCATATCGGCAAAGGCCGCTTTTGTTGCCGCGTCTTGCGCATAATAGATTTCGACATGTTCGATGGTACGATTTGGCCCGTCAGGTGCCAAAATAATGCCATAGCAATGGTCACGGTGAACGCCAAGAAGCAGATTTGGGAATAGCGCAACATATTCCGCACCTGATGACCATTGCTGCGACAGGCCGTCAAAATTTGGAAAGGCGCGGCCGTCATTGCTGATTTGCGGTGCATAAACGGTTGAGCCCTGACCGGCATATCCGGGAACCGGCATGATATTATAATGATCCTCAAGCCGTGAATAGCTGTTTAGCCCCGGATGGATAAAGGGCAAATGATAGGCTTCACAGTAATTTTCAACGGCAAGTTTCCAATTGCAATTGACCGTCAGGCTGAAGGATGA
>JADHOU010000108.1 GCA_016778825.1 Candidatus Puniceispirillum sp.
AGTAACGGCCGTGGGGCAATCAAAATGGCAATGGTGCCCAGGAGAAGACTCGAACTTCCACGACCTAATGGTCACTGGCACCTGAAGCCAGCGCGTCTACCAATTCCGCCACCTGGGCTTGCCATTGACCTTGCGGAAAACCGCTTCCTGTCTAACGGCGTGAGAATAGCCACAAACGATGGCGTGTCAAACCTTTTCAATGACCTAATGGCGAGAAAATGTGGCTTTCATTGGCGCTGCCAAATGCCGGTAAAAATCTATTTTATGTGAAATTGGCATTGGTGGGATTGTAAAGCGGGGAGGCATGACCTAATTTGCTGTCAATGAATGTGTGGCGACCACTCGGATTGGGCTACGCCGCTAGCAAATTGGATGATCGCGCCGCGCCCATTGGCCGGTAAAGCAAAGGTAAATCAATGATCAACACAGTCGCAGTAATTGGTGGATCGGGGTTTGTTGGACGGGCAACCGTGGAACGGCTGGCACGTGCTGGTAAGCAGGTCATTGTTTTATGCCGCAATAGTGAGCGGGCAAAGTATCTAAAACCGATGGGTAATGTTGGGCAGATCACGCTTGTGGCTGGCAATGCGCTTGATGACGCGATTTTGGAATCGGTCATTCGGCCTGTCGACGCGGTGGTCAATCTTGTTGGTATTCTTGCCGAAGGTGGCGGACAGTTTTTTGACAAATTGCAGGCGGAATTGCCAGCGCGTATCGGTGCGCTTGCCGCCAAGCATGATGTTCAATCGCTTGTTCATGTATCAGCCATCGGCGCTGATCATGAGTCGCCAAGCCATTATGCGAAAAGCAAAGCTGCTGGCGAGGCCGGATTGCACAAAGCCTTCGCATCAGCGGTGATTCTACGACCATCGATTGTGTTTGGCCCGCGTGATGATTTCTTTAACCGCTTCGCCGCAATGGCAATGATTGCGCCAGCATTGCCATTACCTGGCGGTGGTAAAATGCGCATGCAGCCCGTTTATGTTGAAGATGTTGTTGGGGCGATTATGGCCGGTCTTGGCCTTGCTGGTGTCAAGCTTGCTAAATCACCTGAAGGCAAGATTTTCGAACTTGGCGGCCCGGATATGTTTAGCTTTCGGCAATTGATGGAAATCACCTTGGTTTACATCCAGCGTCGCCGCCTGTTATTGCCGGTGCCCTTTTTTGCATTATCATGCGGTGCTGCCTTTGCCGGATTGCTGCCCAATGCGCCGATCACGCTTGATCAGGTGCGGTTGCTGAAAAATGACAATATCGTTGGCAAGAAGGCGCTGACACTTGCCGATCTCGGCATTACGCCAACTTGTGTTGATGCGGTTTTACCAACCTATCTTGAGCGCTATCGTCCAGGTGGGCTGTTCCGGTCTTAGCTAATGCTTGGCGCAATCCAGCCTTGCGCCAATGCCAGCAACAGCAATCCACCAAGCGCCAAACGGTAATAGACAAAAATACCAAAACCTGCGGTGGTAAACCAACGCATCATCCAGCGGATTGCCAGCCACGCAAGGCCAGCCGATAAAACCGTAACAGCCACCGCATCTGCGCCAAGTGAGGCATCGCCACTTTTGACAAGATCAAGCGTTTTGAGCAAACCAGCACCGGCAATTGTCGGCAAGGAAAGCAATAATGAAAATCGGGCTGCGGTGACGCGGTTATAGCCAAGAAACCGCGCCGCGCTCATGGTCACGCCTGAACGCGAGGCACCTGGGATCAAAGCGCAGATTTGCACGATGCCGATGATCAGCGCATGCGGCAAGCCAATTTGACCAAGGTCGCGCCGCGTGGCAGGCACATCATCGGCAAACCATAAAATGACCGCAAATACCAGATTGGCGATGGCGAGGCTGTACACCATTTCAAGCCAGTGCCAATTGGCATAATTGACGATATAACCGGCGATAATCACCGGAATGGTTGCCAGAACAAGCATGACGCCAAGCCGTGCATGATCCCGATCATTGCGTCCAAAGCGCAGCATTGCCACAGCAATTGCAATGATTTCCGCACGCAAATAAATGGCAACGGCAACCAAAGTGCCAACATGCGCTGCCACATCAATCACCCGGCCCTGATAGGCGAAATCGGTGACAATCGGGATCAGCACCAAATGACCCGATGATGATACGGGTAAAAATTCGGTCAAACCCTGAATGGCGGCAACAAAAATTAGCAGGCTTAGCGGCATTAGTACGGTTCCTTGCAAAGGCACACTATTATAAACGGCGCATCGTTAAAGGCGCATTATCAAACCGGCCAAATGGGTGGCAGTGATCGCTGTTATCATAGGCGCAGAAGATGATTATTGACCAGCATCAATCTAATTTGCCGTCACTTGCCTAATTAGTACCATTTCGGCCATAATAATGAAAAGTTATGACAGATATACCGGTGTCATCTGAATCGCGCTTGCAATTATCATCAAAAAAAGGTAATGAATATTGACTAATTAAAGATGTGATCGGTTGAAGCGTCTAACTATTCGCCGGTTGCATTCGGTGATTGCACGAAAATTTTTGGGTGATGCCAGCATAGTCTAAAAGATGAAAATCGTTTGTTGCGCTGGGATCGAGTGTTGAGATGGCGATGGGCAGGCCGGCTTTGCAGACGATAAGTCACCAGAAATGAACGAGAATAAAACCGCTTTGCCGGTTAATTTAGGGGATGTGGGGTCGCAAAACGCCAGCATGTGCGATTGTGACGCCAGTGCTGAATAAATAGGGAGTAGCAGATATGTCATCAAAGATGTTGAAGTTCGTATTGACTGAAAAAGCCATGCCAGAAAAGCGCACGGCGGAAAAGCGTGTCGCTGATTTTGACGAAATTTATGATGATTTCGATGCTGTTGAGGCTGAAACCCAATCATCGCGCTGCTCGCAATGCGGGGTGCCGTTCTGTCAGGTGAATTGCCCACTTCATAACAATATCCCCGATTGGTTGATGCTGACTGCCGAAGGCCGGATGCAAGAGGCCTATGAATTGTCATCACAGACCAATAATTTTCCGGAAATCTGTGGTCGTATTTGTCCGCAAGACCGGCTTTGCGAAGGCAGCTGCGTGATCGAAAAAGGATTTGAATCGGTCACGATTGGCGCGGTTGAAAAACATATTACCGAAACCGCCTTTGCCGAGGGCTGGGTCAAGCCAGCCGCGCCGCGCGTTGAACGGGCCGAATCGGTTGGCATCATTGGCGCAGGGCCAGCCGGACTGGCCGCTGCCGAAATGCTGCGCCATCGTGGCTATCAGGTGCATATCTATGACCGCTATGACCGGATCGGCGGCTTGTTGATGTATGGCATTCCCGGTTTCAAGCTGGAAAAATCGATTGTCGAGCGTCGCGGTCAATTGCTGATTGATGGTGGGGTTCATTTTCATCTTGGCGTCGATATTGGCGGCGAGACCAGCTTTGCCGATATTAGGGCCAAGCATGACGCAATTCTGGTGGCCACCGGTGTCTATAAGGCACGCGACATCGCCGCGCCGGGAAGCGGGCTTGATGGTATCTTTCCGGCGCTTGAATATTTAACCGTATCAAACCGAAAAAGCCTTGGTGATGATGTTGCGGCATTTGATTCGGGTGCGCTGAATGCCGAAGGCAAAGATGTTGTCGTGATTGGTGGCGGCGATACCGCGATGGATTGCGTTCGCACCGCGATTCGTCAAAAGGCCAAATCGGTTAGCTGTCTTTACCGCCGCGATCGGGCGAACATGCCGGGGTCACAGCGCGAAGTTCAAAATGCCGAAGAAGAAGGTGTTGTTTTCAAATGGTTGTCTGCACCACAGGCGTTTCTTGGTGATAACAAGGTGCGTGCGGTTCAAGCCCAACGCATTCACCTTGGCCAGCCAGATGCAACCGGCCGTCAAGTACCAGAAGTGATTGACGGATCAGCGCATGAATTGCCTGCCGATATGGTGATCAAGGCGCTTGGTTTTGATCCAGAAGATTTGCCAGCAATGTTTGGTCAGGACGGGCTGCAAGTCACCCGCTGGGGAACGCTGAAAATTGATTGGCGGACAATGATGACAAATCTGGATGGCGTGTTTGCGGCTGGTGATATTGTTCGTGGCGCGTCGCTTGTAGTTTGGGGTGTTCGTGACGGCCGTGACGCGGCCGAGGCGATTGATCAATGGATGATGGCCGCCGCTGATGCGCCGCGGGCCGCTGGTGCCGGTCGCTAGACCGCTGCACATACGGAGTGTGAAATGACAAAGAAATTTGATGAAGCTGCCTATCTTCAGCGCCGTGCTGCGAATGAAGCCAAATTAACCAAAGCTGGTGTTTATGGCCCGCAAATGGAACATGACGCTTGTGGTGTTGGTTTTGTGGCGGCACAAGATGGCAAGCCTAACCGCGCTGTTGTCGAATCAGCCATCGAGGCGTTGCAGGCAATCTGGCATCGTGGTGCGGTCGATGCTGACGGCATGACTGGCGATGGTGCTGGTATCCATATTGAAATCCCACGCGACTTTTTTATCGAACATATCGCGCGCACGGGCCATGATGATGATGGCGGCAGGTTGGCGGTTGGTATGGTGTTTTTACCGCGCACCGATTTGGGCGCACAGGAACGCTGCCGCTGTATTGTTGAGCAGGAAATTCTGGCTGTCGGACACAGCATCTATGGCTGGCGACAGGTGCCGGTAGATATTAAGGCGCTTGGCACAAAGGCCATTGCGACGCGTCCGGAAATTGAGCAGATCATGTTTTCGATGCCGGTCGAAATGGATGCTGCCGAAGCCGAACGCCAGCTCTATTTGGTGCGCCGCCGGATTGAAAAAGCCGTTATCAAGCATATGATCAATGATTTTTATCTTTGCTCATTGTCTAGCCGGTCGATCATTTATAAAGGCATGTTCCTTGCCGAGCAGGTAACAGCGTTTTTCCCAGATTTGCTCGATCAGCGTTTTGTGTCGTCTTTCGCAATCTATCATCAGCGCTATTCGACCAACACCATGCCAACCTGGAAATTGGCGCAGCCATTCCGCGTTTTGGCGCATAATGGTGAAATCAATACCATTCGTGGCAATCAAAATTGGATGAGCTGTCATGAAGACCGCATGGAATCGGCTTTGTTTGGTGATTCGATTGGCGATTTAAAGCCGGTTGTGGCAAATGGCAGTTCGGATTCGGCGGCGCTTGACGCGGTGTTTGAATTGCTGCTTCACGGTGGGCGGCAATTGCCAATGGTGAAAACCATGATGATCCCCGAGGCCATTGATGTTGGAAGAGATCACCCGCGTGCCAAGCTTTATGCCTATTGCAATTCGGTTATGGAACCATGGGATGGCCCTGCGGCGATTGCGGCCTATGCTGGTGATTGGGTTGTTGCCGGCCTTGACCGGAATGGATTGCGCCCGCTTCGTTATGTGGTGACGCATGATGGGCTTGTCATTGCGGGTTCGGAAACCGGAATGGTTGTTGTTCCCGATACTAAAATCGCCGAACGTGGGCGGCTTGGACCGGGGCAGATGATCGGTATCAATCTTGCCGAAGGCCGTCTTTATAAAGATGGCGAGTTGAAAGACGCTTTGACCAAGAAATGCGACTGGAGCAAATGGATTGGCCGCGCCAAGCAGATGGATTCGCTATTGGCGAATTCAACT
>JADHOU010000109.1 GCA_016778825.1 Candidatus Puniceispirillum sp.
GCCAAGCCGATTAGCCAATTCCAGCCGGCAGATCCCTGAACGGATATCGTGTCGTGCTGGCGCTTTGTCTAATCTTCACCCTGCATTTCAGACAGGTCAACATCTTCAAAGCCTGATGGCTCTAATTCTTCAGGGCTGGCAATCTGCATGCCGCTGGTTTCGCCTTCATCATCGCTGTAATCGCCAACCATTTCCGACAGATCAACCTCGGCAGCAATCGCCGCATCATCACGGATTTCCTGCTCTTCACGGATCGCAACGCGCTGCAGCTTTTTGATCAAACCTTCGCCAAGGACACCAAGATCGACCGTTTCGGCAGCAATTTCACGAAGCGCAACAACCGGATTTTTGTCGTTATCACGATCAATTGTTGGCAAATCGCCTTTCAAAATTCCGCGTGCGCGCTGGCCAGCCGTCAACACAAGGTCAAACCGGTTAGGAATTTTCTCGATGCAATCTTCAACGGTAACGCGTGCCATGAATATCTCCTTGTCCTGATTGATCAAATGGCCAATTCATCCAAAGATGACGGCATTTTTTGGCAAAGCCTCACTAGAAAAACTAGCAGGCATCTACCATTCAATCCTAAAATGCGCAAAAACTATGCGGGGTGTACCCTAAATTCGAGGTCTGAACAAGCAAAAAGCAGCAGATAAACCAGCCCGATTTATCCGGCAAGCCTGATTTGCTGGTCAGCAGGAATCATCGTAATCAAATCTTGAATCGCGATACCACTCAAAGGATGCACCCAATCAGGGCATAATTCACCAAGCGGCAACAAAACAAAGGCACGCTCATGCACCCGCGGATGCGGTAGTACCAAGTCACTGGCATCGCTTACCATGCCCGCAAAATCAAGCAAATCAAGATCAAGAACCCGTGCCGCGTTGCGTTCCGCCCTGATCCGGCCAAAGCGCCGTTCAATGCGGTGTAACGCCGCCAATGTCGATGCAGCATCCAGTTCGGTTGTCGCTTCGGCAACAGCGTTAAGATACCAAGGTTGATCAGAAATCGGCACAGGTGCGGATTCATACCAATGTGACAGCGCCGACAAATACACCCCCTCATCAGCAAGCGCTGATACGGCTGCAACACATCCCTCGCGTGGGCTTGCATAGCCATCCGGTGTCAGATTTGCACCAAGTCCGATAAAAAGTCGGGAACCCATGATTTCGTCCATATCTATGCCGCTGTCATCACCGGAATGGGTGGTAGCATAATTTGCCAATATTATCAGCCAAACAAACATGCTGCCGTCTGAAAAACATATTTTGACCCGTCATTTGGTGGCAAATTTAGAAAAAAGCGACATGTTAATGCGATTTCATCTTGAAAAATGCCAAGTGGTTCTATTCGATAAAGCGACAATATTAAATTAAATTTTTGTAATATATATTTTTTGGACATTTTTTATGAGACCTGAAAAAACAGCACTTTTTATTGATGGTTCGAACTTTTATGCTGCAACACGACTGCTAAATATGGACGTCGATTATGCCAAGCTTCATGCCCATTTTAGCCAAAACGCAAATTTGATACGAGCCTATTACTACACCGCCCTTCCCGAAGATCAGGAATTTTCACCGCTACGGCCATTGATTGACTGGCTGGATTACAATGGATTTGCCGTTGTCAGCAAATTAACCCGTGAATTCACTGATCCCGAAACCGGCAAAAAACGCACCAAGGGCAATATGGATATGGAACTTGCCCTCGATATGTTGAAACTGGCACCACATATCGATCACGCCATTTTATTTTCGGGTGATGGGGATTTTTGCCGCCTTCTTGAAGATGTACAGGGCATGGGCGTTCGGGTGTCGGTAGTATCAACAACCAAAACCTCACCACCAATGGCAGCCGACTCATTGCGCCGGATGGCCGATATTTTTGTCGAGATGGATCACCTCCGCAATCAGATTGCGCGGCCCTTACGCCAAGCCGAGGCTGTGCCCGTCTAAAATGGCGGCGCCTATCTAGAATGATTGGGCAAATGCCTAGCCGTTGCGGCTGCGAAGCAAACGCGCCTTATCACGGCTCCATGTCCGGTCTTTATCGGCCTGACGCTTGTCTTGCTTTTTGCGTCCCTTGGCCAGACCAATCTGGATTTTGGCAACACCACGATCATTAAAATACATGGCCAATGGTACTAACGTCATGCCTTCGCGCCGAATTAGGCCAAGCATGCGGTTCCGTTCTCGCACCTTTACCAATAATTCGCGCGGCCGCTTTGGTTCGTGATTCACACGGGCCGGCTCATAAATTGGAATATTGGCATTAAACAGCACAAGACGACCATTATTCTCACCAGCGTAGGATTCGGCGATGCTGGCGCGTCCGCTTCGCAGCGATTTGACCTCACTGCCTTGCAAAATCAGACCAGCTTCGATTTTTTCTTCGATTTGATATTCATGCCGCGCTTTGCGGTTTTCCGCAATTCGTCCAGTCGAGATAGTGCCTTTAGCCATGATATATCCGTTCAAGCTGGCACGGGCGCCAGCAATATCCCTAATTCAGCAAACCCGCACTACGAAGGGCGGCTTCGACACGGGCTTTGCTTTCTGGTGCAATCTCGCAAAGCGGCAAACGCGTTTCGGCACTGCAAACCCCAAGCAATTCAGCAGCATATTTCACCGGACCCGGGCTTGCTTCGCAGAACATCGAATCATGAAGCGGCATCAGGCGTTCATTGATGCTTTGCGCGGTAGCAATATCACCAGCCGCCCAAGCGGCATGCATTTCGCTCAACAATTTTGGCGCGACATTCGCCGTAACCGAAATACAGCCATGTCCGCCCGCTGCCAGATATGGCAGGGCGGTTGCATCTTCGCCAGATAATTGCGCAAAATCAGCTCCAAGAAGATTGCGAAGCCGTGTTGGACGCCCAACATCGGCAGTGGCATCCTTAATCCCTGTGATATTGGCATGATCAGCAGCAAGACGTGCCATGGTCGCATCATCAACCTTCACAATTGACCGGCCCGGAATATCATAGACTATAACCGGCACTGAAACGGCCTTGGCAACGGCTGAAAAATGCTGATACAGCCCTTCTTGGGTTGGCTTGTTATAATAGGGGCTGACAATCAGAACCGCATCCGCGCCGGCCGCTGCGCCAGTTTTGGCAAGCCGCACCGCTTCAGCCGTGCTGTTTGATCCGGCACCAGCAATAACCGGCACACGGCCAGCGGCCTGTTTGATACATAGTTCGACAACAAGATCATGTTCTTCATGTGACAATGTCGGTGACTCGCCAGTTGTCCCAACAGGGATCAGCGCGGCAGTACCATTTTCAATTTGCCAGTCAACCAGTTTGCAAAACGCGTCCTTGTCGATCTGCCCGTTTTTAAAAGGCGTAACAAGAGCGGTGCAAGAACCGGAAAAAACAGCGTTTGTTGATGCTGGTGACATTGTTCATCTCCTTACGGCACAAAGCCGATAACCATATTGCGGTAAAATAGGCATGCCGCAAGATAAACACAAGCCAACAATTATTGTCGTTTGAGAGCGGCAGCCTGTGGCTGTGGCCGCACCCTGCCCCCGCACCGCCCGTCAATATACTCCAACAATATGCCCGCCAACATGCCCAAACAACAAATCCCGGTTTGATTGACCTTATTTCGGAAAGGATCTAATTTTGCGCGACATAATCTTTGTTTGGAAATATCACAAATGACACATTCAACATCCCTGCCGCAAACCGCTAACGGCGCGCTTCAAATTGACCTTGCCACGATCCAGGCTGCTGCCGACCGGATACGGCCTCATATTTTCAAAACGCCACTTTTGGAATCCCCGCGGCTAAATGATTTTTTGGGGCGGCGCCTTCTGGTAAAAGCCGAAGCTTTGCAACATACAGGGTCGTTCAAATTGCGCGGCGCAACCAATGCGGTTTGGAGCCTTGACGATGGTGTTCGCCATGTTGTGGCCTTTTCCAGCGGTAATCACGCCCAAGGCGTTGCTCGCGCCGTTACATCACGCGGCCTGAAAGCCACCATCATCATGCCTGAAGATACGCCAGCGACGAAAATCGAAGGCACCAAGGCTTATGGCGCCGATGTTGTAACCTATGATCGCTATACGGAATCACGCGAAGAGATTGGCGAGGCGCTAAGCCGGAAATATGATGCCAATCTGATCAAACCCTATGATGATGTTCGGGTGATTGCTGGACAAGGCACGGTTGGGCTGGAAATCGGCCAACAGGCAAGTGTGATGGGCATTGTTCCCGATGCACTAATCTGTTGCTGTGGCGGTGGCGGCCTGATTGCAGGAACCAGTATCGCGCTTCATGCACATTTTCCCGAGACCAAAATCTGGTGCGCCGAACCCGAATTTTACGATGATACGAAACGGTCATTGGAAACCGGCACAATTGAACGGGCGCAAACCGACAAATCATCAATTTGTGATGCGATTGTAACGCCAGAACCCGGGCAATTGACCTTTCCGGTGAATCGCAAACATCTGTCAGGCGGTGCCGTTGTCAGCGACCAGCAAGTGCTTAAAACCATTGCAACGCTGTTCAAGCATCTAAAAATCATTGTCGAACCGGGCGGTGCGGTTGCTGTTGCTGCAGTTTTGACCGGACAGGTCCCCGCCGGTGCCAATAATATCATTGCAGTGGCATCAGGCGGCAATATTGACCGTGATATGTTTAAACGCGCGCTTGATGAAGAGCCTTTTTTCTAGAGATGGCGTAAGTTTTCTAGAAATCGGTTGGCGCGCCACCTTCGGCTTTGCGCCGATTGACGAAATCTAGCAATTCATTATGAATGCCGCTATCCATTGGCGGCGGCGTATATTCAGCCAAAACCTGTTTGAAATGGGTGTTGGCGCGCTGATGGGCCCATAATCCGCCGGCATCTTCCCAATTTTCAAAATTCCGCCAATCCGACAAAAGCGGCGTGTAAAACGCGTCACGATAACGTTCTTGGGTATGGTCACATCCAAAAAAGTGACCATGCGGACCAACCTCTGCGATTGCCGAAACTGCCAGCGATGCTTCATCAACAATAATCGGACGTTGTGCATAGATAATCTGTTGCAGCATTTCGCAATCAATGACGAATTTTTCAAAACTGGCAGATAGGCCACCTTCCATCCATCCGGCAGCGTGATAGATCAGATTTGCTCCACCCGAACAACTGCCCTGAAGTGAAAAGGCCGATTCCCACACCGCCTGTGCATCAGGGGCATTGGCCGCATTCGCATTTGACGCGCGATACGGCAATTTATAATGCCGTGCCATCTGTCCCGATATCTGCATTGCCCTGACAAATTCGGGCGTGCCAAAGGCTGGTGCGCCGGTTTTCATATCAACGTTGCTGGTAAAGGCACCATACATTACCGGTGCCCCTTCACGCACCGATTGCAACAAGGCAATCGCGGCAAGTGCTTCGGCATTTTGCTGGACAATCGCGCCAATAATGGTGACCGGTGCCATCGCACCGGCAAGGGTAAAGGGCGATACCACCACCATTTGATTGCGTGCTGCCATACGCATGGCACCATCAAGCATCGGCCAGTCATGTTTGAGCGGTGATGTCGAGTTGATATTGGTGAACATGCGTGGTTTTG
>JADHOU010000110.1 GCA_016778825.1 Candidatus Puniceispirillum sp.
AATTTGAATTGGTGGATATTCAAGAAAAGCTTGGCACCACCTTTATTGTTGTGACCCATGATCAAGAAGAAGCGATGACGCTGGCAGGCCGCATTGGCATTATGGATGCTGGCCAGCTGGTTCAGGTGGATGCGCCGCGCCGTTTATATGAACGTCCAAAAAGCAGTTTTGTTGCCGATTTTCTTGGCACGATCAGCTTTGTTGATGCGGTGGTTGCCAGCCGCGATAAAACCAGCATCACCATTGGCGGTGATCTGAATATCTGCGCTGCGTGTGATGATGATTTGCCGGTTGGCGCGGCAGTCAAATTGGCAATTCGGCCAGAAAAGATTTATCTAAGCCGGACAAAAAGCTGCAATGTGAACGAGATCGAGGTCGTTGTAGAAGATCTTGCCTATCTTGGCTTTGCGACAAATTATCGGGTGAAGACAGCATCTGGCCAGATGTTTAAATTGCAGCAGCAGCAAAGGCGCAGCCTTGATGCGCCGCTTAGCTGGGGCGAAACAGGTTATGTGCATTTCGACCCGCAAGATGTCATTGTTCTAAAGGATTAATGATGGTTCGCGGCATGGGGAAATATCTTGTTAATCTGCCAGCGGTCACCGGCCGGCGGCTGGTGATTGCCCTGCCCTTGATTTGGCTTGCCGTGTTCTTTTTTCTGCCGCTTGTTGAAACCTTGCAAGTATCCTTTACGTCGCCACGCCGCGGTATTCCGCCTTATGAACCCTTATGGGGCATTGGTGATGATGGGTTTTTTACCAATTTCACCACCGGTAATTATGCGCTTTTGCTGCAATATTGGTCTGATTATTTTGGTCCGGCTCTCAACAGTATAAAGCTGGCATTTTTCTCAACGCTTGTTTGTCTGCTATTTGCCTATCCGATGGCATGGTGGATTGCGCGAAGCAATGAAAAATGGCGGACAATCTTGCTGGTGCTAGTGATGTTGCCGTTCTGGACGTCAAGCTTGCTGCGAATCTATGCCCTGATTGGCTTGCTGAATCCGAATGGATTTATCAATGCTGCCGGATTATGGCTAGGGCTGATTGATGCCCCCATCCAGATGATGCAGACCGATTTTTCGATTTATATGGGAATGGTGCTGACTTATTTGCCGTTGATGATTTTACCGCTTTATGCGGTGATGGTTCGGCTTGATGCTGATTTGCTTGATGCCGCTGCTGATCTTGGCGGATCAGGTGTACAGATTTTTAGAACCATCATTCTGCCATTAACCTTGCCTGGCATCATTGCTGGCAGCCTTCTTGTTTTCATTCCGGCGGTTGGCGAATTTGTCATTCCGGCATTGCTTGGCGGGCCGGATCAATTGATGATGGGCAAAGTGTTATGGACCGAATTTTTTCGGAACCGCGACTGGCCGGTGGCATCGGCAATTGCGATGCTGCTTTTGGCGATTTTGACCGTTCCGATTATCTATGCTCGCTATCAAGACGGGCGTGATGCGGTGGCTGAAACACCCAATCCAAAGCAGGCGGAGGCAGGCTGATGGGGCGGATGAACGGGCTGGTTCTATCGCTTGGCGCGCTGGGTTTTGGCATTTTATATCTGCCAATTATTATCATGGTTATTTTCAGTTTTAATGCTGGCAAACTGGTTTCGGTTTGGTCGGGTGCCTCGCTGAAATGGTATGCAGGCTTGCTTGAAAATGACCAGCTTTTATCGGCCTTTGGCACGTCCTTGCTCATTGCGGTATGGGCGGCAACAATCGCCACGATTTTTGGCATCTGTATTGCGCTTGCCTTTGTCCGTTTTGGCAATTTCAGATCGCGTCTTGCGCTGAGCGCCATTGCCAGTGCGCCTTTGGTGATGCCAGAAATTGTCACTGGCTTGTCGATGCTGTTGCTGTTTATTTCAATGGAAAGCCTGTTTGGATGGCCGTCTGGACGCGGTGTCGATACGATTATCATAGCGCATGCCACCTTTGGAATGTGTTTTGCCGCAGTGGTGATTCAGGCGCGGCTTCGTGATTTTGACATGGCGATTGAAGAAGCCGCAGCCGATCTTGGCGCAACCCAGCCCTTTATCTTTTTATCAATCACATTGCCAGTGATTGCGCCAGCGGTTGTGGCAGCATGGTTGCTTGCCTTTACGCTTAGTTTCGATGACCTAGTGATTGCCAGCTTTGTCAGTGGTCCGGGAAGCTCTACCTTGCCGATTGTGATATTTTCCAAAGTCAGGCTTGGTGTGACGCCTGAAATTAACGCACTTGCAACAGTGATGATTGTTGTTGTTGCCGCGTCGGTGATCGGTGCAAGCTGGGCGATACGCCGCCGGTTATCCAGCCGAGACCAAAACCAGTAATGTGCAAAGATGGTGGCGCTAAGATGCTGGTACGGTGGTGTGGCCGCATTCTATGTTGGTTTGCTTTTAGATGTGATAAGCAAAATCGGTGCTGTGCCGAATATGGGATGAAACAATGACAAAAGCTGTTGGTGATGCGGCATTCCGCATCAAACAAAACAAAGAAACATTGCGCGAAATGACCTATGGCGGTGCGCTAAGTTTTGCCCGTCGGCGCTATAGCCGTGATTTTGATGGTGTCGATGTTGTGGTTAGCGGCATTCCCTATGATAGTGCAGTGACCTATCGATCGGGTTGCCGTTTGGGGCCACGCGCCATTCGCGCCGGCTCGGTGCAGCTTGCCGAATTGGCGCATTTCCCTTTTGGCTTCAATCCGTTTGACCATTTATCGGTCATTGATTTCGGTGATTGCTTTCTTGATCCACATCATCCCGATACGGTGTTTGACAGCATCACGTATCATGCTGATGCAATCATTGCGGCGGGGGCGAAAATGCTTAGCCTTGGCGGCGATCATGCCATTGCCTATCCGCTGCTAAAAGCCCATGCCAAAGCCTATGGGCCGATTGCGCTGGTTCAGTTTGACGCGCATTGCGACACCTGGCCTGATGATGGGGTCGGGTTTGATCATGGAACTATGTTTGCCCGCGCCGTTGCCGAAGGGGTTATTGATGTCAGCAGATCAACGCAAGTCGGGCTTCGCACCTATAATGACAGTGATCACGGCTTTGAAATTCTGACAAGCCCGTGGGTACATCGCAATGGCATTGATGCGGCGATCGAGATTGTGTGCGAGCGCGCCGGTGATGCGCCAGTATATTTGTCCTTTGATATTGATGGTCTTGATCCGGCCTTTGCACCTGGCACTGGAACACCGGTTGCAGGTGGTCTCGCCAGCTGGCAGGGGCTTGAATTTGTGCGCGGACTTGCGCCGCTTGATTTGATCGGGATGGATATTGTTGAGGTGGCACCAGCCTATGATCATGCTGAAATCACCGCCATTGCGGCGGCAAATATGGCATATGATTGGCTGGCCGTTCTGGCGAAGAAAAAGGGCGCATCAACAAAACCGGTTGGCCGTATCTAGCCGCCCCGCACCGGTTTATCTAGAGGCGAAGATAATCGCGCATCTTGAACCAGCTCATCCCAAGCGCCAAGGCCGGGGTTCGCAAAAATCCACCCGGAAATGGCAAATGGCGAAGCTTACTTAAGATGCTGAACAATCGTGATTGCCCCATGATATGGTTGGCAAGAATGGTACCGGCAAGACCGGTTAATGCAACGCCATGACCGGAAAATCCCTGCACGAAAAACACCCCGTCACCGGCGGTGCCGAAATGTGGTATCCGATTTACCGTGATGCCAATACGGCCTGACCAGACCGCGGCTGTTTCGCTTTCGCCAAGTTCGGGAAAGACGTCAACCATGCGTTGTTTCAAATCGTGTTCAACATTGCCAAGATTGACATTTGTATAGCTGGCACGCCCGCCAAATATCATCCGGCCATCAGCATCAATCCGATAGTAATTCAACGCTGTATTGCAATCGGCAACCGCGGCCCGATGCGGCAGGATATGTGAAATCAGATTATCCGATAAGGGTGTTGTTGCCAGAACGGATGATGTCACGGGTGCCAACCGGCTGGTCATTTTCCTTGTGCCGATATTTTGCAGATAGGCATTGCCGCATAACAGCACGAATTTCGCCGTTATCTTTTGCCCATTGGCAAGCGATAATGCCTTGGTGCTAATGCCTTTAGTGCCAGTACCTTTATTGTTGGTATCATGTCTGGCTATATCGGGTGCCGTAGCAAGCGCGGTGACACCAGCATGTTCGTAAATCCGCGCACCGGTGGCGCTGGCGGCGCGCGCCAGCCCATATAGATATTTCAGCGGCTGGATATGCCCGCTATTGGCGTCATGCAATGCGCCAACATAGGCATTTGTGCCAATGTGGCCGGCAAGCGAATCACGATTATCCAAAGCGGTTAAATGGTCGTAGCCTTTGGCCTGCCATTCATCGCGCATGGCCAATAATCCCTGCATCTGCCGGTCATGAAGCGCCGCATGAAGATAACCAAACCGCAAATTACAATCGATTTTATGGCGTTGGACACGCTGGCGAAGCAGATCAACCGCGCGCATGCCTGCATCCCATATCAATTGCGCTTCATCGGCCGGTAATTGACGACTGATATGGTGAAAATCATTTGACCAGCCCTGACAGACATGACCGCCATTGCGTCCCGAGCCACCGCTGCCGATGACATCAGCTTCAACAAGAACGACATCATGCCCGTTCTCGGCAAGGGTCAAGGCTGCCGTCATGCCGGTAAAACCGCCGCCAATAATCGCAATTTCGCAATCAAGATTGCCGGTGGGTGCCGGAAATTTTGGCTTGTCGGCAATCTCGGCTGCATAGATGGAATTTAGGTCGGTCATGATCTCGATTATTGGTTCATTATCAGGCTATGCCTAACAGGTGTTTTCGCGTCAGATTGATTGCGCTTCTTCGATAACGATAGTAGTCTGTGATCGCAAATTGACGCAAGCATGGTCAATGATCTGATCATGATTTTGATAAAGGCGGCTGAAATTTTCAGGCGCGTTTAATTTGCCGGTCATTAACATTCATGTACTTATTTTAAGATGACCAAAACAGTAATGAAAACCCCGATTGTTCTAGTTTGGATGGACATATAATGCAGGATATGACAACCGATGATTGGCGCCAGCTTGATGCCGCACATCATATGGCACCTTTTACCGATTACCGCGAATTGCGCGCTGCCGGATCACGCATCATCACTCATGCCGATGGGCATTATATTTATGACAGTGATGGCAATCGCATTCTAGATGCGATGGCGGGTCTATGGTGTGTCAATGTTGGTTATGGGCGGAAAGAATTGGTTGATGCCGCCTCATCGCAGATGGCGGCGTTGCCCTATTATAATAATTTTTTCAAAACCAGTAATCAGCCGGTGATTGCCCTGTCGAAACGGCTTGCCGATCTTACGCCTGATGGTCTGAATAACGTATTTTATGCCAATTCAGGATCTGAGGCCAATGACACCATCATTAGGATGGTGCGCCATTTCTGGGCACTTGAGGGCAAACCGCAAAAACAGACAATCATTGGCCGCACCTATGGCTATCACGGCAGCACCATCATGTCGGCCAGTATGGGCGGCATGACAGCAATGCATGAACAGGCGGCAACGGCACCTGA
>JADHOU010000111.1 GCA_016778825.1 Candidatus Puniceispirillum sp.
ACAATCCGGCTTCTTGATCTGCTTCATGAAATGCGTTTGCGTCGCCGCCATTTGGCGCTGGTTGTTGATGAATTTGGCGGGGTTGATGGTTTGATCACGATCGAAGATCTGGTCGAAGAAATTGTTGGTGAAATTGAAGATGAGCATGACACCACAGCGCAATTGCGGTTTGAGCAAAAGGGCGATGGCACGGCCATTGCCGATGCCCGGCTTGAAGTTGAAGCTCTTGAAACGATTACCGGCCCTTTGCTTGATGATGATGAACGTGACGAGATTGATACGCTTGGCGGATTGGTCTGTGCGCTTGCTGGGCGGGTGCCCGGCCGCGGCGAGGTTGTACGTCATCGCGGCGGGTTGCAATTTGAAATTCTTGAAGGTGACCCGCGCCGCGTCACTTTGTTAAAACTTCGTGGATTGCCGCGTGTTAAAACCAGCTCTAGCAAACCGGACTAAGAACCGCACCCTTATGCTGTTCTGGCATTTGCTTACCGGTGCGTTTGCCAGCCTGTCTTTGCCGCCATTATTTTTATTGCCGGCAATTTTTGCCTTATCGATTCCGCTTCTTGCCTATTTAAAAGCTGAAAGCCGAATGCAGGCTTCGATGATTTTTGGTGCGGCGGGTACCGGATGGTTTCTGGCATCAACCTATTGGGTGTCGCATTCGCTGATTGTTGAATCGCCATCACCATTACTTTGGGTTTTGGCGCCATTTATGGCGCTGGCACTTGCGCTTATTCTGGCGGTTTTCTGGGCCAGCGCGGCAATGGTTTCATGGTCATTCGGGCGGCGACCGGTGGCGCGCCTATTCTGGTTTGTTGCTTTTTTCAGCCTTGGCGAATGGGCGCGTGGCTTTGTGGCAACTGGATTTCCGTGGAATCTGACCGGCAGTTTGTTTGCTGTTGATCTTGCCAGCCTGCAAGCGGCCAGCGTGATTGGCGCTTATGGGCTATGCGTTATTGCGCTATTTTTTGCATTGGTACCAGCATTCTGGGCTTTGGGGCATCGGCGTTTTGCCGCGATATTTTTGATTTTGCCTCTAGTGCTTGCCGCCTTTGGGGCGGTGCGACTTGCCAATGTATCTGATGGTCATTCGGCATCATCGGGATCAATGATCCGGCTTGTGCAACCGGCGATACCACAAGCCGATAAATGGGATCGAAGCAAACGCCAGCTCCATCTCGACAGGCTTGTCAGCTTGTCGCGTCAAGGTGATGCGGTGCCAAAATTGGTGATCTGGCCGGAAACAGCTTTTGCCGGGTTCGCCAGCCGCAGTCAATCATTGCTCGACACAACCATTCGCAATGCCACGCAAAATGATGGTGTGGTGATTACCGGTATTCCGCGATTTGGCGGCGGTCGCACTTTGCTGAATTCGGCCATTATGATTGACCATGATGGTGCCATTAAAGCTGTTTATGACAAACGCCATC
The DNA here is from genome assembly GCA_016778825.1 of Candidatus Puniceispirillum sp. Lineage (GTDB taxonomy): Bacteria > Pseudomonadota > Alphaproteobacteria > Puniceispirillales > Puniceispirillaceae > UBA3439. Next base: position 1,431 of record JADHOU010000111.1, read on the forward strand.
TTGTGCCTTTTGGGGAATATATGCCATTTCGGAAATGGCTTCACTTCCTCGAGCCAATTGTTGGCCCGATTGATTTTGTGCCTGGCGAAAATAACAGTCTGATGCGTCTTGATGGTTATGGCAGTATGCAAATGCTGATTTGCTATGAAGTGATTTTTGCCGGTGCGGTTATTGGTCAAGAGATGCGCCCAGATATGATGATCAACATCACCAATGATGCTTGGTTTGGTCAAAGTGCAGGACCGTGGCAGCATCTTGTGCAAGCCCAGATGCGCGCGGTCGAAGAAGGCTTGCCGCTGATGCGGGTCGCCAATACAGGAATCACTGCCGGGTTTGATTCCTATGGCCGTATTCTTGGACAGATGGGGCTTGGCTCGCAGGGTATTCTTGATCTGCCGGTACCACCGGCCCTACCGCCGACGCTGTTTGCCCGTTTCGGTAATTTGGGATTTTTTGCGCTTATTTTTTTGATAATTGGCAGTGCTGCATGGCTTGACCTCTTTCGTTCCATCAGGCAATAGATATTTTCAACCAAAATCAAGGATACCACCCATGAGCTATATCTTTACATCTGAGTCTGTTTCAGAAGGTCATCCCGACAAAGTATGTGACCGTGTTTCGGATACGGTTCTTGACCTGTTTTTGAAACATGAACCAGAAGCGCGAGTAGCTTGTGAAACTTTGGCAACGACAAACCGTGTTGTGTTGGCTGGTGAAGTGCGGGCAAGCGAGCCTAAATTGGCCCAGATCATGGCCGATATCGAGCCGGCAGTGCGGGCGGCGATCAAAGATATCGGCTATGAGCAAGATGCGTTTCATCACGCTAATTTTGAATTTCAAAATTACCTTCATGAACAATCTAGCGATATCGCGATGGGTGTTGATTCAGGTGACAATAAAGATGAAGGTGCTGGCGATCAGGGGCTTATGTTTGGTTATGCCTGTGATGAAACCGATGTTTTGATGCCTGCGGCAATTTATTATTCACACCAAATTCTAAAAGATCTTGCAACTATTCGCAAACAGGATGCCGATTCAATCCTTGGCCCTGATTCAAAAAGCCAGATCAGCCTTGTTTATGATGATGCCGGCCGTCCAACGGGTGTGCATAAGGTGGTTCTATCAACGCAGCATTCTAAAGAAGCAACCCAGGCCGATATTCTGGCGCTTGTGACGCCGGTGATCGCCAATGTTCTTCCCGATGGTTGGATGGTGACAGGAGATGATCTGCTGGTGAACCCTACCGGACAATTTGTAATTGGTGGGCCGGATGGTGATACGGGTCTTACCGGCCGCAAAATAATTGTTGATACTTATGGTGGGGCTGCGCCGCATGGTGGCGGAGCTTTTTCAGGAAAGGACCCGACAAAGGTTGACCGGTCGGCTGCCTATGCTAGCCGTTATATAGCAAAAAATGTTGTTGCGGCGGGCTTGGCATCGCGTTGCACAATTCAGATTGCTTATGCCATTGGCGTTGCCGAGCCAGTATCGCTTTATGCGAATACACATGGCACGGGCACAGTTGATGATCAAAAGCTGCAAGAAGCGCTTCGCGTCTGCATGGATTTGACGCCGCGTGGCATTCGCCGGCATCTTGGCATGAATGCGCCAATTTATGCGCCAACTGCAGCCTATGGGCATTTTGGCCGTATCGTTGGCGAAGCAGGGGCGGGCACATTTAGCTGGGAAGCAACCGATCTTGTTGACGCGCTTCGCGCTGCGGCACGATAGGACATCGCTTGCGGAAATAGCTGATTGAACATCCAATCAAATACGCGTTCACATACGGGACAGATTTTGCAATGGCCAAGTACGACGCTGTTACCAAGAACGGGATTATAGATGACGGGGCGCCGCTGGGGCCGCGTTTTTATGGTCGGCGCAAAGGCCGCCCACTTCGCGCCTCTATGAAGCGGCTTCTTGATGAAGCTTTGCCGCAATTTGCCTTTGATCCGGCGCGGCCAATTGATGATCAATTTGGCCGCAAGGCTGATCGCTATCTTGAAATCGGTTTTGGCGGTGGTGAGCATCTGGCTGGCCTTGCCGCGGCGATGCCTGACTGCGATTTTATTGGTGCAGAACCTTTCATCAATGGTGTTGCCAGCCTGCTTCGTCATATTGACGAACAACAGCTTGGCAATATCCGCATTTGGCCAGATGATGTTCGAATGATCATGCCTAGTCTTGGGCCGGCAAGCCTTGCCGGTGCCTTTATTATGTTTCCCGATCCATGGCCGAAAAAACGCCATGCGGCGCGGCGCATTCTGCAAACCGCGCTTCTTGACCAGCTTGCGGTGATGATCCAGCCGGTTGGACGGCTGGTTATGGCCAGTGATGATCCAACGGCAAAAAGCTGGCTTTTGCAGGCTGCCACCGCGCATGCTGATTTTATGTGGACAGCGCGCGGCCCCCAAGATTGGCGTCAACGCCCCACCGAATTGCCCGAAACGCGCTACATGAAAAAGGCCGATCGCGCCGAACGCCAATCATCATGGTTTCTGTTTCAGCGTTGCGGTGTTGCGGGCTGATCCGATGATTTTGTAATGGGATGAACGATAAATTGGCATCACAGGTTTGCTGTTTCTTGCCTCTTGCTTTTTTGCCTATCACCGTTTATAAAAAGAAGAAATAAAGCTGTCGCAGTCAGACGGTGGGCCACTGGCCCACTTTTTTATTGTCCTTTTTAAGGGGCTTTGGCCAGGTTTTAATAAGTGATACAGCTCAGGGTAGCATTACGGCAATTGCCCCGATGGGCACGCCAATAGTCAGGGTTTTAGGAGACATTTTGGTCGAAGCCAAGATAAGCCAGATTATCGAAGATGCGGTTACCGAGCTTGGCTTTGGCCTTGTGCGGGTGCAGTTTTCAGGTGGGCAAACGGGTCGCAACCAGTTGCAGATCATGGTTGAGCCGAATGAAGATCGTGAGATGACAGTTGAAGATTGCCAGATGTTAAGTCGGCATATTTCAACATTGCTTGATGTTGATGACCCCATTGCCGCTGCCTATGTTCTTGAAGTGAGTTCGCCTGGCATTGATCGGCCTTTGACGCGGATTGAACATTTTGAGCGGTTCAATGGTGAATTGGCGAAAATAACATTACGCATGATGCTTGATGGGCGGCGGCGGTTTCAAGGCCGGCTTACCGGCCTGGCAGACGATGGCAAGATTGGCCTTGAAACAAGCTTTGGCAGATTTGAATTTGCCTTTGATGATATTGAATCGGCACGGATCGATCCAAGTGAAATTTTTGAACGGCGCAGCTAGAATCGAAGCGGTGATGAATGAAGGTCAAAAGAACAAAGAATTTTCGTAATAAATGCCGCGCTACATATGGTGCAAAGACAAACCAAAGGTGAGACGACTATGAATACATCATCAATTCCTGGCCTCGAGCTAATTCAAGTTGCCGATGTGGTGGCGCGTGAAAAATCAATTGAGCGCGAAGAGGTCATGCTGGCGATGGAAGAAGCCATCCAAAAGGCCGGTCGGGCAAAATACGGGCTAGACCGTGATATCCGGGCGATGATTGATCGCAAAACCGGTACCATTCGTCTTGAGCGTTGGATTGAAGTTGTCGAAGAAGTCGAAGATGAATCGATGCAGATGAGTCTTGCTGAAGGTGCCAAGCAAACCCCGCCATTGGCTGCGGGTGAATTTTGGCGCCAGTCTTTGCCGCCAATCGAATTTGGCCGGATTGCCGCGCAAACAGCAAAACAGGTTATTTCACAAAAAGTGCGCGATGCTGAACGGGCACGCCAGTTTGAAGAATATAAGCATCGGATCGGCGAAATTGTTGTTGGTACGGTCAAGCGGGCTGAGAGCTATTCAATCACGGTTGATCTTGGTCGCGCCGAGGCGGTGATTCGCCGTGAGGAAATGATCCCGCGTGAAAATCTGCGCCAAGGCGATCGTGTTCGTGCCTATATCATTGATGTTCGTGAAGAGCCGCGCGGCCCCCAGATTTTCCTATCGCGGGCTTGTAATGAATTTATGGCCAAGCTGTTTACCCAAGAAGTGCCTGAAATCTATGATG